>CAZHSA010000153.1:0-8545 GCA_964535135.1 uncultured Kordia sp. | reverse complement strand
TATTGTGGTTCAATAACGAAGCACATTTAATACGAAAAAGAGAAACTTTTGATGATATTTTAAAAAATCAGGTAGAAATTGATCTTTCACCAAAGAAAAAGAAAGAAAGTGTTCCTAAAGCAGTGTAATTTTAGGAAAATCTAAGTGTTGGCAAAGTGTCTGTGTAAAAGCAGGCACTTTTTCATTGAAATTGATTTTTATACTTTTCTAAAAATGCTTCCAATTCAGTAGGCTTCTGCGTACCAATCAAAAACTTTTTCCCATTGGCCAATTTAATTGCCAAACCTTTATTTCCTCTAACATTATACACCGTTCCAAAACTTGTCCAAAGTCGAATTCCCCATCCGCCAACAAATCCATAATTGAGCACTTCAACATTTTCAATTTCTTGCCAAGAAATATTTTTACGCACAAAAGGAACATACTGCATTTTAATGCCCGAACGATCAATCCGAGTTTTTAATCGCGTTACATAGAAAAGTCCAATAAAAAGAAAAATACCTGTTGCAAGAATAATGAGTCCGGTATCAGACATAGCTTTGTCGCCCGTTTTTATGCCAAGCACAAATTGGTTGTACAGGCTAATCAACGGAAAAATTCCGATGATAGCTAAAAGCAACCAAAGCCACCATTGTGTAAATTTTTGTTCTTCTTTAAATTCCATATCGAGTTACTTCAAATATACTAAAACATAATCAGTTGACTTTTTGGAAAAGCTATCTTTTAATTGTTCGATTAAAAAAGTATCTTTAAAAACATTTACAACGATTCCATGAAAAAAATACTTTTATTATTGCTTTTACTGTGTGTAAGCTGTGCTGAAGATCGTACAAACGAAGATCCTATTTTGTTTGCGCTTTCAGCAGATTCGCCAAAAATTCAAAACGTGATGCAAAACTTAGCAGCACACGAAGTTCAAATTATGGTGACAGACTCCAAAGGTGCTAATTTTAGTTTTCAAGCAAACGATTCCGTGTATTTTTATCCTGCTAGTAGTGTAAAGTTCCCTATTGCATTACTCGCGCTAGAAAAGGCTCACAAAACTCCACAGATTTCTATGTTTTCGCCTTTTTATGTAAAAAATGATTCTGTCAAGACCACAATTCTCAATGAAACTATAAAGATTTTTGCAGTAAGCGATAACGAAGCATATAACCGATTGTTTGAATTTTTGGGGCAAGATTATATCAATAATAGCTTAATTTCAAAAGGAGTGCATCCTGTACAAATTTCTCACCGTTTGAGTATTAACAATGCAGCAAGTTTACAAACCAAAACTATTATCTTTGAAGATGATCCTACTAATAAACACATACAAAAACCTATTATAAATCACAAAATATCATCATTATCACTAGAAAAAATATATAAAGGAAAAGGCTTCTACCGAAATGATTCACTCATACAACAACCGATGGATTTTTCTAAGAAAAATTACCTGCCAATTTCGACGTTGCATGAACTGATGTTACGATTACATCATCCAGAAAAATATGACTCTAAAGCACAATTTTCTATAGCGGGAGAAGATCGTGAATTTCTTCTTGATATTATGCAAAAAACACCAAATAAACTAGGTTACAAGAGTCCTGAATATTATGATAGTTATGTGAAATTTTTCATGTTTGGCGATACGAAAGAAGCGATGCCCGAACATATTAAAATATATAATAAAGTTGGATACGCGTATGGATATTTAACCGATTGTGCACATATTGTAGACACTAAAAATAATATTTCGTTTACGATCACGGCAACAATTCACGTAAATAAAAACCAAATTTTCAATGATGATACGTATGAATATGACGAAATTGGCATTCCGTTTTTAGCCGAATTGGGCAGGCAAGTTCATCTATTTTATCTTCAACAAAAACCATAAATTATGAATCGTATGAGAACCTTCTTTTTTCTTTTATTTTTCAGCTTTTCGCTCTGTCAAGCACAACATGTGTTGATTAAAAAAGATACGATTCAAACGACAAAAGATACGTTGGTGTTAAGCATACAAAACAATATGTTGTCGCCGATGTATCTAAAAATAAGTATAAAAGATAGCAGCGCCAATGATTTTATTTTTCCCAAAAAAACACTTTTGCAACCGTTGGAAAAAATGGAAAACTACATGAAAATTCCTCGCAAAAAGATTGACACGACCAAAAGTTTGAGTCTTAGCGGATATTTTGATTTTGCCACAGCGTATGGCGATCCTGCTACTGCAAAACATGACGATTCGTATGTATATTTGCTTCCCTACAAGAAAAAGAGAAAGCTGATTCAAGGCAATTTTGGAAACTTTTCTCATGATCATATTCGTTCGTATCACGCATTTGATTTTGGGACAAAAATCGGCGATACTATTTATGCCGCTCGTGGCGGAAAAGTAGTGCTCACAAAAGAAGATTCGAAAAAACACGGGCGTTCTCGTAAGTTTTCGAATGATGGCAATTTTATCATTATTCAACATGATGATGGCACGACAGCTTCGTATTATCATCTAGATTTTAATGGTGCTTTGGTAGAAAATGGCGATATTGTGCAGCGCGGACAAAAAATTGGCATTTCGGGCATGACAGGATTTACGACAACGCCACATTTGCATTTTGTTGTACACAAAGCCACGGAAGACGAAGGAAATATTTCGGTGCCAATCGAGTTTGAAGGGTATATTGGAAAGAAATTGAAGCGCGGAAAAAAATACAAACGAAAGAAGTAACTCATGGGAGAATTAAATATAGTCATTATTATTGCGGTACTTCTTTTTGTAAGATTGGGCGTTCGCTTATATAAAAATTATCCAAAATCCGAAGACTAACATACCTTAACACAATTATATTATGGTTAAAATCTTTCGCTCTTTTCGCATGCGACTTTTGAAAGAAAAAAAGTTTAAAAATTATATTTTATATGCTGTCGGGGAAATTCTACTTGTAATGATTGGAATTCTACTCGCGTTACAAGTCAACAATTGGAACTCCAATAAGAAGGCTGAAAATGTATTGAAAACACCTTAAAAATTGTAGCTTCCGATTTAAAACGAGATACCATTGCCGCTACTCAATTGGTCAAAATTATTGAAACGAATCAAGAAACAAGTGAATTAGTGATTGACAAAAAGGTCACTGTAGAAAATTTTGACGAGCATCCAAGAACGCGCAGTTTGGTAACGTTGTATCAACCTTTCAACATTCAAACTAAAGGCTACGACTTTCTGAGAAATATTTCTGGCCAAAGAACCAGCGAAAAAGACAGTCTTTTCGATGATATTACGCAATTTTACACTTTATTCATTCCCAACTTACAAAAAAGTAATGATCGTTTAGAAAATGTAGTTATAGGAAACTTGAATGATTTTAAAGAATTTCCTTGGTTTGTAGATTGGTCGCAAGGAAAAGTCACTGATGAAATGATTACCTATTTTGCTACGAGTGAAGACTACCGAAAACGTATTGCTGCCTACAATGTATTAGCTTATGGAAATCACTACGCACTCATAAAATCGTACAAATACAATGCAAAAATTGTATTGCAAGCGTTGGAAAAACGGTTTAAAGAATAGCCTTTTTACAAATCCTCATAAAACGTCAAACCATTCTTGTCCAAATCATAAAACGCAAATTCTTTGGTCTTCCATGGAGTTTCTCTAAGTTGCGTTTGTGCGTGAAAAACTTCTTTGGTTTTATATTCGTCAAACAACGCTTCTGTATTTAGTATTAAAAAGCGTAACATCGGACGATCAATTCCATGTTCCCATTCTGAAGCATCATGCCATTGCAAGTGAAGTTCAACATTTCCACGTTTAATACCCACATACTTCGGTTCCGTTCTATGATCAGCGAAAATGACTTTAAAACCCAACTTATTCACATAAAAATCTAAAGATTTCAGTACATCTTTTACTGCCAATACCGGATGTACATTTAAAAATTGTTCGCTTGCTTTCATATTGGATCGGATTTAGTTAAAGATAGTTTTTTTGTAGAAGATTTTATTTTTTACTGTAAAAAAGTATCTTTAACCATATAACCTTTTGAATCATACTTTTCATGAAACGCTTTTTCTTTTTTCTTTTCTTGCTGAATGCATTTGCAAACTTTGCACAAAACGATACTGAAACTACGGGTGCGGTTTCTGAAATTGGATTCTATACGATGGATGCTTCTTGGGATGAAAACACCATCAAGAAAGAACTAAAAACCATATTTCCAACGGCTCGTTTTGTGGATGATTCTCCAGAAATCATTGACCAAACCATCATTTATTTGGAAGCCATTACGGATGTTGCAGAAGAGTATCCTGCGCACGACATGGAATATTTGGAATATTTTGCAGAAGGTTTCACAGAAACACAAAAAGATAATGTTACCGCTTCCAAAAATGCATTTATTGTAGTCTTATATTATGAAAACAAAGACGCTTTTACACATTCTAAAAAATTATTTGATTGGGTACATACTAAAACAAAAAACACAGATTTCATTATCTACGATGGCGAAGTAAGAGAATATTTTACACCAAAAACATGGAAAGAAAATCGTGTGGATGTATGGGAAAATGGAATTCCGAATGCGATAAAACTACTCACACTACATTCATACAGAAAATACGAATACTGTCGCTCTATTACATTTGGAATGCAACGATTTGGCTTACCTGATCTTGTGATTGAAGATTCTCCATGCTCTAATGTCAATAGCGCAAGTCAATTACTCACCATTATTGCACAATTGTTATTGGAAGGAAATCAGCTTGAAGGAACTAAGTTTCTTGTAGATTTGGATGCCCTTAAAAACAAAGAATTTAAAAATATTACTGCGACTATACTAAACGATAATGCTACTAAAAAGGCAACAATTAATTTCAATACGTCTGTTCCGATGGAAGAAGGCGATCCAATGAATACGATATTTCGAGTAGATTTTAACAATAAAGACTTTAAAAACCCACAAGCGTATGAAAGTGAAGTATACAAACAAGTTTTTGGTATAGACGACGAAATTACGCATGTGAGTCATAATGATGAAATTACAGCGGCAAGTCAACGCGCCAAAGAGAAATTACCCGAATTACGCGCATTGTTCAATGAAGGATTAGACCAGACAACTTTGTTATTAAAAGCACCTTTTACAACTGATGACGGCGGCAATGAGTGGATGTGGATTGAAGTAACTCGTTGGCGTGGAAATACAATTGATGGCATTCTACAAAACAAACCATATTATATTAAAAACTTAAAGTCTGGCGCTAAAGTAACGGTACAGCAAGAGGACATTTTTGATTATCTTTTGTACAAAGCTGATGGGACTACGGAAGGCAACGAAACAGGAAAATTGATTGAGAAATATGGGAATTGATTGTTGGGTTTTAGGTTTTGGGTATTAGGTATTAGTCAAGTTCTGAAAACCGTTGGTGATTCTAACTAAAATCAAAGTGTTTTAAAAGGCAAAATTGAGTCTAACTATCTAACTGCGAAAGCAGTCTAAAAGCAAAGCGTTCTTAAAAGCAAGGCTGAGTCTAACTATCTAACATCTAAGCCCGAAGCGCGTCCAAAGCATTCAGGCTTTCCGAAAACTCTGCAACCATTTCTTCAACTACGGTCGCCGCAGGTTTTATGTCATGAATCAACGCGGAAACTTGTCCAATTTCTAATTCACCTTCTACCAAATCACCTTCAAACATTCCACGTTTAGCGCGTGCTCTTCCTAGCAAGGTTTTCAATTCTTCCACCGTTGGAGCTTTTGCGTATAATGCTTCAATATCTTCGTAGAATTTGTTTTTCAACAACCGAACTGGCGCTAATTCTTTCAACATTAACTTAGTACTTCCTTCTTTGGCTTCTACTACTTGTTTTTTAAATTCTATATGTGAAGATGCTTCATGCGTCGCTACAAAACGGCTTCCAACTTGTACGCCGTCAGCGCCTAAAACCATGGCAGCTAACATCGCTTTTCCACTGCCAATTCCGCCAGCAGCAATCAATGGAATGGTTAGTTTTTCTTTTACACTTGGAATCAAGGTTAGGGTTGTGGTTTCTTCACGTCCGTTGTGTCCGCCTGCTTCAAAACCTTCTGCTACCACTGCATCTACACCAGCATCTTGCGATTTTAACGCAAATTTTGAACTGCTGACCACATGTGTCACGGTAATTCCGTTTTCTTTTAAAAATGGCGTCCATGTTTTCGGGTTTCCCGCAGAGGTAAACACAATTTTCACACCTTCTTCCACAATAATATCCATAATTTCTTCAATATTTGGATACAACATCGGAACGTTGACACCAAAAGGTTTGTTCGTCGCCTTTTTACATTTTTGAATATGCTCGCGCAACACATCAGGATACATAGAACCTGCGCCCAACAATCCCAATCCGCCAGCATTACTAACCGCAGAAGCCAATCGCCAACCACTTGCCCAAATCATGCCACCTTGAATGATCGGATATTTTATTTTGTATAATTGTGTGATTGTATTGTGTTGGAACAAAGCCATTCTTTATTGTTTTATGATTTTTTTTGTGATCGTTTCTCCGTTTGCTTCAATACGTAATACATACATACCAGCCGCGAGTGCACTTACATCTACACGCTGAGAATTTGTCGTAGTTGCATACATTTTGATCGTTTTTCCGAGCAAGTTACCCAAAGTAATGGTTGCGTTTTGGGTTTCTACTGGTAAATTAATTTGTATAAACGCTTTCGCGGGATTTGGAAATATTTGAATTGTAGCAGGACGTTCAATCTCGTTTTCGGACAGTGTGATAAATGCTGCTTCAAAGTTTGGAATTCCAAATCCTAACTCTGTTGTAGGATTATTGTAAATGGAAGCACTTTCGCGGACAATCTGCATTAATTCCAAATTGGTTTTGTTTGGAAATGCTTGTACCATACATGCCATCGCGCCTGCAATAATTGGAGATGAAAATGAAGTTCCATTCGAAGTAGAAATTCCACCATTAGCAGCAATTACATACGCACCTACGCCTAATGCAACAACATCTGGTTTTACAGGAATGTTTGGCGTTCTACCTCTGGAGCTAAACCAAGCATAGTTACCACTCGCATTTACAGCACCAATCGTAAATACATCACCATCGGCTGGAGCAGCAACAATTCCCCAAGCAGTATTTCCAGAATTTCCTGCGGAGTTTACCATCAACAATCCTTTCTCTACAGCAATGTTTCCTCCTCTGGTTATAAATGCCGTATTTCCATCCATATCTGCCGTGGTGTAATTGTAGCGACTATCGTCAAAATCAGTATATCCTAATGACGTATTTACTACATCTACACCTAAACTATCGGCACGTTCAACCGCTTCTACCCAATACGATTCCTCTAAAGGCGTTTCGTTGGCTGCATCTTCCGTTCTGAATAAATAATAACTCGCATCTGGTGCCGTTCCTACAAATTGTCCATCTAAATATGCTGCCATATCTGATAAAACGTTAGTTCCGTGACTGTTTCCTGTGTAGGCATAAATATCTGGATTACGATCTACAAAATCGTAGCCATCTAACAAATCGCCATTATCTCGCAATCGTTGAAAAGCGGAAATGGTATTTACGTTCGGAAAACCGCTATCCATGACTGCTATCGTAACACCTTCGCCTGTATAATCCATCTCGTGCAATTTATCAGCCTTGATCATTGCCGCTTGGCTTCCACTGTTTCCGTAATTGAACATTACCAAGGTTTCAAACTTATCATTGACACGTTTGCTATCCGCTACAGCTGCTGATCTTCCTGCCGCCATATTTAGTGAACGATCTGCATAAAAAATTGTATTGACAAAAGACAGGTTTAGTAAGTTATCAATATCGGTTTTCGTTCCCAACACATGTACACAGTTAAACCATTTTGATTTTGCTTTTACCGTAATTCCTGTTTGATTTTTGACTTGCGTTATGTACGCTTCATTAACAGGCACATCACGATCGTCAATCGCTACTGCGTGATTGTTTTTACGATCAATTGCTTTTTGTGTGAGAATTGTTGTTGGGTTTGCTAGAGCTGTTGCTACATTAGGTTTGTCTGTAAAATATACCCAAGCATGTTGCGTTTGTGCCGCCGTAAATTGGGCTGTTATTATAATAATGAGTGTTAAAATTTTTTTCATGATTGTAGGTGTTTTTGTTTAGTCGCTATGCTACTTTTTCTGTGAACTTATATTCGTTAATCTGTCAATTTTACATCAAATTTAGTTCCAAATTCAACCGCATCAAGAAATTACGCCAGAACCGATCAATTCATCTTCTAAATACCACGCTACAAATTGCCCTTCGGTGATGGCACTTTGCGGATTTTCAAAATCTACATAAACACCGCCGTCAATTTTGTAAATCCAAGCTTTTTGTAATTTAGGAGAGAATTTTTGTTCATTAAAAAGAATTGTTTATAGGATGTTGAAGAAGATGTTGAGGAATCCGTATTTGCGGTAGGGACGTGCAAACCGGAGGATTTTTATAAAGTGATTCATGCGCCTATTAAGTTCAGTTCGGTACAGAGGCCCTGTAGTTTGGCTTCTAGCCGCGAATGTACGGATTTAT
>CAZHSA010000152.1:0-8576 GCA_964535135.1 uncultured Kordia sp. | reverse complement strand
TTGGTTTTTGGCGATGAAACCATTACACAAGATCGAATTCAGCGTGCGTTAGCGCAATACATTCGTTGCATGGTTTCTACCGACAGTCGATTTGATCAGGCGCTTGCCCAAGTATACAATCCAAATGCACCTAATGATGGCGTGGAACAAAATTTCCCTGGATTTACCGCAGAAGAAAATCTTGGAAAACAAATCTTCACTACAAATTTGGGTGGTATCAATTGTGCGTCGTGTCATCAATTGCCAACATTTGCATTAAACAGCAATTCAAGAAGTATTGGGTTAGATGCGGGAGAAACTACTGTTTTTAAAGCGCCATCGTTAAAAAATATCGCTACTCCTGCACAATTCATGCATGACGGTCGTTTCAACAGTTTGGCGCAAGTGGTAGACTTTTACAATGCCGGTATTCAATTAGGTCCTTCGTTAGACAACCGTTTAATGCAAAACGGGCAACCAATACGTATGAACTTATCACAAGCTGAAAGAGATGCTTTAGTTGCCTTTTTAAGAACCTTAACGGATGAAACTGTGGTGAATGATCCAAAGTTTGCAGATCCTTTTGTAGAATAAGCGTACCGATCACTTTTAGCCTCGAATATATTTTAAAAAGTCTGTTTAATTATAAATAGGCTTTTTATATTTGTGATGATCAACACGTATACTATGAAACCAATTGATGTCGTTATTCTCACAGACAATCGTTATGTAAACCCAGTAGAGCGCAATGCATATATTGACAATGTTTTGTTAGAAGATCAACTTGTGCAGGATGCGCTGGAAAAAGAAAATTTAATCGTGAAAAGAATTTCTTGGGATGATGCTACGTTTGATTGGAACACGACCAACTATGCACTTTTTAGAACTACTTGGGATTATTTTGATCGTTTTGATGAATTTTCAACATGGCTGGAAAAGGTAAGTCAAGAAACGACATTGCTTAACTCTGCCAGAATGATTCACTGGAATATTGACAAGCACTATCTGCAAGATTTAGCCAATAAAGAAGTAGCAATTGTGCCTACCTATTTTATTGAAAAAGGTGATACACGTTCGTTAGCGGAAATTCATGAGGAATTAGCTTGGACAGAAACTGTTGTAAAACCTTGTATTTCTGGCGCGGCGCGACATACCTACAAGTTGAATTCGCAAAACATGCACGCGCATGAAGATATCTATCAAAAATTGATTGCCGAGGAAGCGATGCTATTGCAACCATTTATGCATCAAATCGTAACCAAAGGTGAAATATCGTTAATGGTGATCAACGGAAACTATACACACGCCATTCTAAAAAAAGCCAAAAAAGGTGATTTCCGAGTACAAGATGATTTCGGCGGAAGCGTTCATGAATACAATCCCACTCAAGAAGAAATAACATTCGCTGAAAATGCAGTAAAAGCGTGTATTGAACCGCCAATGTACGCACGTGTAGACATTATTTGGGACAATGACGATCAACTTGCCATTTCCGAACTCGAATTGATAGAACCTGAGTTATGGTTTCGTTTCCACAACGAGGCGGCAACGCAATTGGCGAAAGGGATTGCAAGCAACATGCGTGCATAATTTACATATCTTTTAAAATCTCAAATACAAATTCGTTATCATTCTTATTTTCTAGAGAACTCGTAACTAATGCCATTACATTTCCATTAACTCCTGACGAAACATACACATCCTTAATTTTTCTGAAACTATTTGGAATTTCAGTTGCCTTTTTAATAGCTTCGGATGCAGTTGAAAATGTAATTACAATCAAATAAACATTGACCTTAGGAGTCACACGGATTTCATGTTTGTAAAAAGGGCTTTTAATTATATGCTCTTCTTCAAAAAGCTGTCTGTCTATTTTTTCGCTAGAAATATTTTTCCGCTCAAACGCTTTTACTATTTTTTTTTCTTGCCAATCAGATACTGCCATTATTTTTGTCTTTTTGTTAGTACAACTAATCCCAATACAAATACATAATAAGAACGAGATTTTATACAGTTTCATTATACGTAAAATTATTCAGTTGGAGCGCCTAAAAGCAGTGATCCAACAACAGGACTGTATTCACTTACACGTTCCAATCCAACTACTGGATCCCATATAGATGGTCTAAAACTTATTTTCAAAAACATAACAACATCGGCTCTAACGGCTGTACTTGGCATTTGCATGGACAAACTACTTCCGCCTTGTACGGTCATACTACTCGACTCCGTTGTTTGGTTTTGCATTGTCAATCCTGCTTCTCCTCCTGCTGCTCCTTCATGTCCGCCAGCAGTTCCTGTTAATTCGCCACCAACAGTGGTTTGAGTTTCTGTTGATCTTGCTCTTGTCGTAGAACTTGTTGATCCAAAAGTTCCAGTGCCTTGCGTTCCGCTTCGCTCATTATCTATATATAAGGTCATTTCCGCCTTTACATCTGCATCTCCTGCCCACAATATATCGGTATCACCATCATCTACCCAACCACTTGACCAATAATTATTTCCTCTAAAATAATCGCCTCCACATACTTCACGAACAGAATCTGGTAAATCTGGATGATCAGCAAAGTTTTCTGGCGTATCAAATAAACTTGGACTATTGTATGAATCAGGTCTACTTGCCCAAAGCGATTCAAAAGCTGAAATTACTTGATTACTATCTATAGACAATTCTGCCAAAGGTGCGCCCGAAGGTAATATTCTTCGTAACTGAATAGGTGTTTCCTTTTTTTGTGAAATAGAACTTTCGTTAGCACTGGAAGCCGACTGCGTTGAAGATTCATAAGAACTTTGTTGATTATTTAAAGCACCTTTTGCATCAACGTCTGCTTTTTCCTCTAAGCTTGCATCATCATTAACAAAAAAGTCGCCTTCTTTATGCGTAGCACTTACATCTCCTTTTCGCTGTTGTACAACATGAGATAATTCATGCGCAATTAACTCTTTTCCTTTATGGGTTGAAGTATCAAACTCTCCATTTTTAAAATGAATTGAATTTCCTTGTGTAAATGCCAAAGCATTTAAGTTAGAAGCTTCTTGCGAGTTTTTATGAATTTCAACATTAGAAAAATCTTGCTTGTAATAATTTTCCATACTTGTTTGAAAATCAGTTGGCAAATTAGCGTTCTTTCTTGGTTTATTGGTTGATGAGGTAAAAGTATCTGTCGTATTTTTGGGTGGTATAAAAGACGTATTGCCCTCTTTTTTTTGTAACAGTTGTCCGTTTGTATTTGCTTTTTCAATTTTTGATTCTTTCGATTTCATACGCCTTCATTTTAGAGAGTTTTCTTTGAAAATTACAGTTTTCAAGATACTGACTCAACTAAATTTATGGTAGGGGAAAAACACGGTATTTCCTGTGTTTTCTTTATTGTTTATGAAATATTCACGTACTTTAGATTAGAAAAGTGACCAAAAACTTCAAAACCGAGACATTGTGATTAAAGTAGACAGACATAAAGTAGCAAAACCAACATTCTTTCATTCTAAAGAATACGAACGTTTGCAACAAGAAATCAATGACTTTTATGGCTTGCATAAAAATGCACGTGCGCAACGTACGTTTACAGAAGGCTATATGTCCGAAGAAGTTGCAGAGGTATTGGCAGAAGTATTTGATGAAAAATGTGCCTTTTGTGAATCGCATTTACGCAGAGGAAAACCTGGTTTTGAAAGTTATGTACACCGCTTTCGTCCCATGAATTACGCACAAGGTTTTGAAAGCAAAGAAGTTGCCGAAGATCATTATTGGTGGCTTACGTACCAATGGGAAAATTTATATTTAGTCTGTCACAGTTGCCAACGATTCAAGTCGAATGTATTTCCTGTTGAAGGAAAACGAGCCGCTATAAAGACACCACATGACGAAATTTCATTCAAAGAAAATGCATATTTAATTGATCCATGCAATGACAATGTGCAGCAGTATTTTAAGTTCGATTTAGGAACATTACAACTCGAAGCTGATAGTGAAAAAATAAGCGAAGGAGTTAGCCGAATTATATATCAAAGTGATGAAGAATATGTATCATGGATTAATTACCTAGTTGACCAAGCAAAGACTACCATTGAAATTATAGGACTCAATCGTACAGACTTAATTTATGAACGAGAAGATGTTTCTAGAGAAATACAAAAAGAAGTCGACAGCATACAATCAACCGATTTATACGCCAAAGACATTGCCGAAGATTGGAATGAAATTTTGCTAGGAAATTCTCAAAAAAACCACTTGGCATTGCGCATGGCGTTAATCAAACATTATATAGAAGATTTACAACTATACGATGTTATTTCAAGTTATATAGATCCGAAACAATCCTATTTCAATCAAATCCCAGATCAACAGGAACAACAAGAAGGAAATATTCCACCAAGTCCTTCTCAAACAGAACAAACACGTGGAAATGTCTTTGAATCTATGCAATTTCCTCTTGAAGAAACTACGGAAGGATTAACTAGAGATAAAACGAAAGCGCCCAAAACGAAAAAAGCCATTTTTCAAAAGAAAGACAGTGAATATTACGCAAGCATTCTTAAAAATGTATATCTCGATAAAATTGTACTGAAAAATTTTAAATGCTTTTCAGATTTAACCTTACAACTGCCAAGTTATGCAGACAATACCAGTATTGAGCCGTGGTTGGTATTTTTAGGAGAAAATGGTGTGGGAAAAAGTTCGGTACTCAAAGCCATCGCCATTGCCTTGATGGGACAAGAATATCTAGACACACTAGGAATTACGGTTGACGATGTATTGAAATATGGAAAACAAAGTGGTTATATTAAAGTATTTGGAAAAGGCAATGAGGAAGAATATAGCGTCACTTTTAGTAAAAAAACAAACGAATTGGTGGCAAGTATTCAACAGCCGCCAGCATTTATTATTGGCTACGGTTCTACGCGTTTATTGCCGATTGGGAATCTGCAACCCGAAAAAGAACATCCGAGTTATTTAAAGGTGAAAAATCTATTTGATTCGTCTATTTCTTTATCCAATGCGAAAGAATGGTTTTTAAACAGCAATCGAAAAACCTTCAATCAAGTGTCAATTACACTGAAAAATTTGTTACTGCTAGATGATTTAGATGCCATTAGAAGAAGTCCCAAAAAAGGCGAAATTTACATCAAATATCATCATTCAGGCGATCAAATTAATATTGATCATCTAAGTGATGGCTACAAATCTATTTTTGCGGTGGCTATTGATATGATTTATACGCTTTCGCAAGAAAATATCGTCTACGCATTAGCAGAAGGCATTGTTTTGATTGATGAAATTGGCACACATTTACATCCGCGATGGAAAATGGAAATTGTAGAACGCTTACGTAATACGTTCCCGAAAATTCAATTTTTAATCACAACGCATGAACCGCTTTGTTTACGTGGATTAAAAGAGAATGAAGTTGTAGTACTAAAACGTGATGAAGAAAATGCAATCATCGCCATTAGCGATTTACCAGATCCAAGTAGTTTACGGATTGACCAATTGCTAACTTCTGAATATTTTGGTTTGAATAGTACGATGGATATCAAAACAGAATTACTCTTCAACGAATATTACACCTTACTTGCCATTGACAAAGAAGACCGAACAGTGGCAGAACAAACCAAATTAGAAGCACTGCAAGAAGAAGTAAAAAATATAAAATACATGCGTTTCGGAAACGATGTCCGCGAAGAAATCATCTATCAAGTGGTGGATGAATTGCTTGCTAAAAACATGCGTAACAAAAACTTGAAAATGGACGTAAAAAATATCAAGCAAGAAGCCATAGACCGAGTGAAAAATCTTTGGAAAAAATTAGATCAAAAGCAGTAGGTATGATTTTTATTGAAAGAAACTCCGTTGAAATTCCAGAAGTTTTACAACATGGAAGTCCCAAGCTGAAAAAAGAATTGGAAGCTGCTATTGCGCATTATGCAGATCCTACAAATGCTAAAAAAGCCTTTAAATTCAAAGTGTATAGTGATGCTTCCGTAAAAGAAGCGCTCATTACGATGAGTAAAGAAAAGTGTGCGTATTGTGAAAGTCAATTTTTAAAAACCTACGTGGGCGATATTGAACATTTTCGTCCCAAAGGAGAAATTGAAGAATTAAAAAATACAGACAACTCCAAACCAGGATATTATTGGTTGGCGGCCGATTGGGATAATTTATTGCTGTCGTGCAGAAACTGCAATCAAAAGTCAAAACAGTCTACAGCGACCGTGGAAGAGGCAATAAGCATGGGAAAAATGAATCAGTTTCCTCTATTCGACGAAACCAAACGCATCCGCTCGCATGATGCTGATTTGGAGAAGGAAGAAAAAGTACGTTTGCTACTAAATCCTTGCAAGGAAAATCCAGAAGACTATTTTAAATACGATATTGAATCTGGCGTAATTCAACCCAAAAAACGAAAAGAATTTTTAAAACAACGTGCGCTATCTTCTATTACCGTTTTTGGCTTGCAACGAACACCTTTGGTACATTCGCGCGCCAAAAAAGCAGTTCGGATTTTAAAACAAATGAGTCGTGTGGAACGACGTTATAAAGATTTATTACGTGCTATCGACGATCAAGATGATGACATTGCAGAACGCCAAGAAGAATTGGATTGGGAAATCGAAGATTTACACAGTTTTTTAGATCCTGCCGAAGAATACTTGGGCTTAGCACGACAAATGATTGGAGAATTCATGCAAAAGAATTTTCAAGTAGATATTACGGCAGCGTGATTGATGTAACAATTTGAAAATTTGAAAAATGTATCAATTTGATAATGACGTTCGCTTTTGCTCTCTTTTATATCTCTTTTTTTATTTGATTCGTCTTTGCGACCTCATGCTCTATATGAGGGAAGCAATCTCATACTTCACAAATAACGTAATTGCATTATGATAAACAGACTGCCGCGTCACTACTCTTCTCGCAGTGACGTTTCAAAAAAGTCAAAAAATCCAAAGCGATAGCATGTCTAAAAGCGTAGCGGTCTAACAACGGAGTGGTCTAAAAGCGTTAGCGCATCTAAGTAGATTCCCGCCTACGCGGGAACAAGTCTAATTCATAATCCGTACCAACAACTCTTTCAATAAATCGCCATTGGATAAATTACTCGCACCAACACCTTTACTTTTCACGTCCATTTCTCGTAAGGTAGCTACAATGCCACTTACTTTTTTCATCGGATAATTTCTAGCAGCAGCTTGGTATTCTTTCACAAAAAACGGATTAATGCGCAAGGCAGAAGCCACCGATCTCGGAGTTTGATCGCGCAAACCATGGTATTGCAACAATTGTGAAAAGAAGTTAAACAATAACGAAACTGTCACAACCGTTGGATTGTCCTTCGGGTTTTCCGCAAAATAGGTAATAATTCGGAACGCTTTGGTAATATCACGATCGCCAATCGCTTTTCGCAATTCAAAATTGTTATAATCTTTACTAATTCCGATGTTTTCTTCTACAATTTCAGGTGTGATTTCGCTTCCAACAGGTAAAATCAACTTTAACTTTTCCAGTTCGTTATCAATCTTACTCAAATTTGTTCCTAAAAACTCCACCAACATTTGCGCAGCTTTTGGTGTAATTTGATACTTTTTTCCTGCCAACACTCTGCGAATCCAATCAGCAACTTGGTTTTCGTACAACTTTTTACTTTCGTATACAACGCCATTTTTTGCCGCCGCTTTGTACACTTTTTTATTCTTTGCCAGTTTCTTGTACTTATAGCAAATCACTAAAACGGTGGTTGGTTGCGGATTTAAAAAATATGCTTCCAACTTATCAATCGTGCGCGATAAATCTTGTGCTTCTTTTACGATCACTACCTGTCGCTCTGCCATCATCGGATAGCGTTTTGCATTGGCTACAATATCATCTACTGAAACATCGCGTCCGTACAACACCATTTGGTTAAAGCCCTTTTCTTCTTCTGCCAACACCTTTTCTTCAATATATGCGGCAATTTTATCAATATAATAGGCTTCTTCACCCATTAAAAAATAAATAGGCTTAATAATTCCTTTCTGTATATCAATAACGATCTGTTTCGCTTCTTCCATGCTGACGAGAAATGTAAATTGGTATTCTATTGGTTTTCGGTGTGCGAATACTTAATTTTGTGCTATGGAACTCTTGAATTTTCCAAAATATACGTTCCGCTTCAAAAATAGGGAAAATAAAATCTATATTTTTGATGCGATTCGGAAAAAGTTTGTGGTATTAACTCCCGAAGAATGGGTGCGACAACATACCGTGCAATTTTTGATGCAAGAAAAAAAGTATCCCATCAGCCTGATAAATGTAGAGAAAGAACTCATATTCAACGATTTAAAAAAGCGATATGACATTGTAATTTTTAATTCGGATGGAAGTATTTTTTTAGTGGTGGAATGTAAACGAAGCGCTATCACGATCAATCAACAAACTTTTGATCAAATTGCGCGCTACAACATGATTTTAGATGCAGAATATTTGATGGTTACTAACGGAATGAATCACTATTATTGCACCATGGATTACGAAGCGCAACAGTATCAGTTTTTGAGAGAGATTCCGGAGTATCAGAAGTCATAGATTGTTAGGCTTGTTAGATTTTTTGACTGGCTTA
>CAZHSA010000151.1:0-8599 GCA_964535135.1 uncultured Kordia sp. | reverse complement strand
AATCGTATAGAAGTTAAAAAACTACGGTTAAAAGCTAAGTTCTTGATTTTCAAAAAATGGACTGATATTTGTGATACGTTAAAAAACAACAAATTATTTGGAATGAACATCATTCAATTCGTAAATTCACTTATAAAACCTAAATTTTATGAAACTACTCACTATCAGTAAAAAAATCATAGCTCTTTGTGGTATCGTTTTAGTAAGCACAGCTGTATTCTCTCAAACAGAATCGTCTATTCTTCATAATGATATGTCAACACAAGCAATATTGCAAAAGAACATGGGGAAAGACTATGAAAATAAGATTGAAGGTACACCTTACTATGATGAAACATTTAATTCAGCTAAAATTTTACCAATTGGTAAAGTATTCTTCGTGCGTTATAATGTCGCTTTAGATGTGATGGAAGTTGCTCAAAAGGAGGATACTTTGGTGATGAATAAGAAATATAAAGATTACATCATCAAGCAAAACAAAGGAAATATTACCTACAAAATTTTAGAAAATGCTGAAGCTAAAGAGGACAAATTAGGATATTATATTCTACTAACTGATGGTGAAAATATTAAACTGTATAGAAAAGATAGAAAAAAGTTCGTAGAAGTTACTCGTACCGCTTATGGTACAACTACGACCTCGACTTCCGCTAAATACAAAGAGCAAAAAAGTGAATTTTATATTGAATATGGCGATAGTGGAAACGCTGTAAAATTGCCTAAAAAGAAGAAATCGCTTATTAAGCTATTTGCTAGTAAACAAGGCGATATCAAATCATTCATCAAAAAGAATAAAATCAAATTATCCAAAGAACAAGATTTGGTAAAATTGATCAATTATGTTGACGCTTTGTAAAAGGTTGTCTTAGTGTTAAAAAAAATTTAAAGCGGTAAGGTTTTTGTGGTATAAAATTTAAAACTTAATTGATTTATTTATTAACAATTAAAGAAAATGACTATGAGATTATTTTTTAAAAAAAACAGTTGTCTTTGTGCACTTTTCCTATTTACTTCAATAGGCTTTGCACAAACAGCTAGACAAGCAGTGCAGGCTTCCATGTTTCACAATGACGTAAGTGGGCAAGCAATACTTCAGAAAAATTTAAACAGAATCCTAAAAGCAAATATTGAAGGTACTCCGTATTATGATGAAAGTTTTAATTCGGCAAAAATTTTACCTATCGATAAAGTGTTTTTTGTGCGTTACAATGTAGCTTTAGATGTGATGGAAGTTATTCAGAAGAATGATACTGTGGTAATGATCAAGGAAAATAGAAACTACATCATCAAGCAAAACAAAGGAAACATTACCTATAAAATTTTAGAAAATATAGAAGCCAAAGAAGATAAACTAGGATATTATATTCGGTTGACCAATGGTGAAAACATAAAACTATACAGAAAAGATAGAAAGAAATTTGTAGAAGCAAAAGCTGCTGCGTACGGAAACATTAACAAAACTTCTGCAAAATATAAAGAACAAAAAAGTGAATTCTACATCGAATATGGTAACAATGGGAGCGCGATAAAATTACCTAAAAATAAAAAATCGCTCATCAAACTATTTGCTAGCAAACAAAGTGATATCAAATCATTTATTAAAAAGAATAAGATCAAAGTAACCAAAGAACAAGACTTAGTGCGATTGATTAATTATGCTAACTCTTTGTAAAAGATTATTTTATTAGCGAAAATCTTTTAAAAAATGTAAAAACGGTAAGATTTTTGTGGTATTTTATGTAAAACTTAATTGATTTATTTATTAACAATTAAAGCAAACCGCTATGAGATCATTTTTTAAAACTAGTTGCCTTAGTGCATTTTTACTCATGTTTGTAGTAACATCGTATGCACAGCAAACCACAACGCTCCAAACAGACAATTCGCCCACAATTACATTTTTTTTAGTACCGCATTTCAATCCGTTATTTGGACTTGGATATGTAAATCCAGACAAAAGCTTGCTAGAAGTTGCCGACGGCTCGCAATATTTTGATGAAGAATTCAAAGAAGTTAAAATTTCACCTACAAGCGAAACTATCAAAGCACGATACAATGCGTTTTTTGATGAAATGGAAATTGATAATGGAAACGAAAAAGGATGGATTAACAAATACCGTCAAAGAGGAAAAATAGTGTTTACGGAAGATGACACGGCGTATAAAATTTTAGATGGCGATGACAGTCCAGAAAAGAGTGCTTTAGGATATTATGAAATTTTACTAGAAAGTAGTCGAGTTGCGCTCTATAAAAAGAATGCTAAAAAGTTAGCTGTTGGTTTAGAGCAATCTCCATACATGATTCCGGTGCCAGAAGTTGTTACAGAATTTCAGAAAATAAAAACAGAATACTATGTGGAGTTCAATAACAACGGAAATGCAAAAAAGCTTTCAAGAACACGTAGAGGTGTAGCGAAGCTTTTTGTTGGCAAAGAAGATATTGTAAAAGCCTACATGAAAGAAAACAAGCTAAAAGTTATCAATGACGAAGATTTAATACAAATTATAACGTATGTAAATTCTCTATAATTGCATACTAATTCCCAGTGTAAAAAAGCATCAAGCAAAAGTTTGATGCTTTTTTTATTGCGGTAATTTCAAGTATTATTTGTGAAAAGTATGTCGATAATTTCGCTTCCTTGTAATTTTTTGTAACTTTAAAGTAACATTAAACCAAAAAAGATTCATTATGAAAACACTTCACA
Organism: uncultured Kordia sp.; assembly: GCA_964535135.1. GTDB lineage: Bacteria > Bacteroidota > Bacteroidia > Flavobacteriales > Flavobacteriaceae > Kordia. The sequence continues at coordinate 5,895 of CAZHSA010000151.1, read as the reverse complement.
CCAAAACCACAATTAAAAAATTAACATTCTTTATAGCAATTTGCTTGCTGTTTGGCTTCGAAGCATTTGCACAGCAATGTAGCGGCGGAAGCTATTATGGAGAAAAGCCACCAACAGACGTTTCAGATTATGGCTTGCGCGCTTCTATGGACTTTGACAATGACCTAAATGCTGTTGTTGTAAAAAGTCAAGGCATTACTTACGGACCAAATACGATGGGAACTCCGTATACGCAAAGTGCATTTACCACGGCAAAAATTGCACCTGTTGGAAAAGTATACTTAGTGCGCTACAATGCACTCATGGACGAAATGGAAGTTAAAGGTTCTGAAAAAGAAGACATCTTAATCATTTCCAAAAAGAAAAACTACGTGATCAACCAGCATGAAAACAATGTTACATACCGAGTGTTGCAAAAAGTTGATAGTAAAAAAGAAAACGATTTAGGCTATTTCATTACGTTGCAAAAAAATCAAAACGTTTCACTCTACAGAAAGCAATGTAAAAAACTAGTAAAACGCGACAAAGCAACTTATGGAGGTACTGCTTCTACGATCACAACAGAATTCAAAGACATGCGTTGCGAATTTTACATAGAAAAAGAAAGTAACGGACAAGCCATTAAAATTCCAAAAAGAAAAAAGGAATTCTTAGCATTATTTCCTGAAAAAGCAGATTTGATCAGTGCGTTTATCAAAGAAAACCGTATCAAACTCAACAAGGAAAAAAGCTTAAAAAAACTCATAACATACATCAATACCATTTAAAATAATAAAACGAACAAACTGAAATAGGCTGTTTGAAAAGTTAGCATCTTAACTTTCCAAACAGCTTATTTTTATGATACAGATGCATGCGAAAAATTAAAATAAACAAATGGGCAAAATATAGTAGCTTGTTGCTATTGCTGCTAATTATTGGTGTGGTAAGTTGCCATCTCTATGTAGAATTTTCTACCGAAGGAAAAACATTCAACAATACCCGCGAAATTCCCAAAAACAAAGTCGGATTGCTGCTCGGAACGGCAAAATATCTTAGTGATGGACGTATCAATCTGTTCTATCAATACAGAATCAATGCAGCAGTACAACTCTACAGCTCTGGAAAAATAGCGTGCATACTTGTAAGTGGTGATAATGGCAGTAAAAATTACGATGAACCAACCACATTTAAAGAAGATCTCATTGCAGCAGGTATTCCTGAGGAAAAAATATATTTAGATTATGCAGGTTTTCGAACTCTAGATTCGGTTATACGCAGCAAAGAAATATTTCAACAAGAAAGCATCACGATCATTTCACAGCAATTTCATAACGAACGTGCCATTGCCATTGCAAACGCAAAAGGAATCAAAGCTGTCGGATTCAACGCAAAAGATGTTGGTGGAAAAAATGGTTTCAAGGTAAAAGTCAGAGAAACTTTTGCACGTGTAGCAATGTGTATGGATTTAATTTTTGGAACACAACCCAAATTTCTAGGAAAAAAAATTACCATTCAATAATCACATTTCTACACAAATTCTACGCAAGTTTCCATAGAATAATCAGTATTTTTGTTTCTAAAAAAGTTAGGCGATTGCTCAAGGCAGAAAGATTCATGAAAATTCCCAAAAAAATACAAGCAAAACTACAGCAACGCATACAAAACAGAAGTTTGCGTTCGCTCTTGGTATCAAAAGATCGTGTCGATTTCTCATCGAACGATTACTTAGGTTTTGCCGCTTCAGCATCTATTTTCAACAAAACACATCAATTCTTAGTGGACCGAAACATACAACAAAATGGCGCAACAGGTTCGCGTTTGCTTTCGGGAAATCACACACTCTATCAAGAAGTAGAAGCACAACTTTGCCAATTTCACAATGCAGAAAGCGCGCTGCTATTCAACTCTGGATATGACGCTAACATAGGTTTTTTCTCAGCAGTACCACAACGTGGAGATGTAATTTTTTATGATGAATTCATTCATGCGTCCATTCGCGATGGCATTGGCATGAGTCATGCAAAATCATACAAATACAAACACAACGATCTTACAGATTTACAAGAAAAAATTCAAAAAATACAACAATCCAATACGATTGATCAAGAAATTTACGTCGTTACAGAATCTGTCTTCTCTATGGATGGCGATTCGCCCGATATAAAAGCATTGGTAGCATTGTGTAAAGCTTCAAATATATTTCTAATCATAGATGAAGCGCACGCATTAGGTGTTTTTGGTGAAAACGGACAAGGAATGTTGCACGAATTACAACTAGAAAACGAAGTCTTTGCCAGAATCTACACGTTTGGAAAATCCTTAGGTTGTCATGGAGCTGCGATTTTAGGAAGCGAAACCTTAAAAAGCTACTTGGTCAACTTTTCGCGAAGTCTCATTTACACAACTGGCTTGTCGCCACATTCGGTAGCCACGATCAAAATTGCCTATGACGAACTCGCAACAACAACCGAAATACAACGTTTACAACAAAACATTCGTGTATTTCAAGAAGCTACAAAAAATCTAGACTTCATTCATGGAAGTGCAGCTATTCATTGTTGTATCTTTTCTGGAATTGAAAATGTGAAAAACGCAGCAAAAAAGCTACAAGAAGAAGGATTTGAAGTCAAAGCTATTGTATCACCAACAGTTCCCAAAGGGAAAGAACGCTTGCGCTTTTGTGTACATTCATACAATACAGAAACTGAAATAAAAGCAGTCATTCACACATTACAAAAACTAACAGCATGCAAAACGATTTCTACACAGTAGCCACTTTTGAATATACGGCAGAAGCCCAAGTCATGAAAGGACGATTTGAGTCGCAAGGCATCGAAGTCTTTCTAAGAGACCAGTATACCGTTGATACAGACCCAATGGTGAGTCATGCCATTGGTGGTGTAAAATTACAAGTCCATTTGCAAGACAAAGAAGCTGCGACTGTGTTGTACAATGAGTTACGTGAATACGAAAAAGACAGACAAGGAAATCGGGTAATCTGTCCTAATTGTAAAGAAGACAAAATATTAATCGCGCCACCAAGAAAGAAATTGTTATATCTCTTATTTCCGTTCTTTGAACCAAAACGCTATCTATGTAACGTATGTGGAGAAATTTTTAAACCAGAAAATAACTAATGCAAAAAAAAATATTTGTCACAGGAATTTCTACGGAAGTTGGAAAAACAGTCGCTTCAGCAATCCTAACAGAAGCGTTGCAGGCAGACTATTGGAAGCCTATACAAGCTGGTGATTTAGACAATTCGGACAGTCATAAAGTTGAAAAATACATCTCTAACAAAAAAACTAAAATTCATCCGAATAGCTATGCGCTCAACACGCCAATGAGTCCGCACGCTTCCGCGGAAATTGACAAGCTGACGATCAATTTAGAAGAAATTCAAGAACCAGTAACAGAAAATCATTTAATCATTGAAGGTGCAGGTGGAATTTTAGTGCCGCTAAATGACGAAAACACTATTGTAGATCTCATCAAACCTGAATATCATGTCGTTGTGGTATCGCGCCATTATTTGGGAAGCATCAATCATACTTTACTAACGGTAAATTTGTTGAAAGAAAAAGGATTCAATGTATCTATCATTTTTAGTGGAGAACAACATCCAACCACAGAAGCAATCATCAAAAAAATGACCAACATTCCTGTAATTGGACGCATTGATGAAGAACCATATTTTGACCAAAATGTCATTCGCGAATACGCGGAAACATTCAAATCAGCACTATAATGAATTTACAAGAAAGAGATAAAAAACACCTTTGGCATCCGCTAACACAGCACAAATCACATCCCAATCACATTGCGATAACAAGTGCAAAAGGAGCCGTTTTATACGATGAAGAAGGCAAAGAATACATTGACGGAATTGCGTCGTGGTATACGTGCGTGTACGGACATTGCAATCCGTATATCATTGACAAGGTAACGGCGCAAATGCACAACTTGGATCATGTGGTTTTCACAGGTTTCACGCACAAACCTGCGGTAGAACTTTCAGAAAAACTCATTGACATATTACCCGACAATCAAGAAAAATTATTCTTCTCTGACAATGGTTCTACGGCAATTGATGTTGCTATAAAAATGGCGTTGCAATATCACTTTAACAACAATGAAAAACGCGGAAAAATCATCGCGTTAGAAAATGGTTTTCACGGCGATACTTTTGGTGCAATGTCGGTTTCAGGATTGTCCGTTTACAATGGTCCATTTGAAGAGTTCTTTATAGATGTAGCGCGCATTCCTGTACCAAATGCTGAAAATATAGAAGATGTAAAAGCACTTTTTACACAATTAATCACAAAACACAAAGTAGCCGCTTTCGTATACGAACCGTTAGTACAAGGCGCGGCAGCAATGCAAATGCACAAAGCTGAGCACATCAACGAAATCTTAAAAATTGCAAAAGAACACAATGTAATTACCATTGCGGACGAAATCATGACAGGTTTTGGGAAAACGGGTAAAAACTTTGCTTCTGAATATATAGAAACGCAGCCAGACATTATCTGCTTGTCCAAAGCGCTTTCTGCAGGAATGGTGCCAATGGCGATTACGAGTTGTAGTGAAAAAATATACGGAGCTTTCTATGCGGACGACATGAAAAAAGGCTTCTTTCACGGACATACCTATTCGGGAAATCCGGTGGCGTGTAGTGCCGCTATTGCGGGAATTGAATTGTTGCAATCTGATGAAATGCAGGAAAATTTGCAACGGATTGAAGCTTCTCACAAAAAATTTGATCAAGAAATACAAAAACATCCAAAAGTAGCGTCTACACGACAACAAGGACAAATATTTGCGCTCGATTTAAACATTACAATGGAGCGTTATGGAAACTTGCGTGACAAACTCTTCAACTCGTTTATGAGCAAAGGTGTCTGTTTGCGTCCATTAGGAAATACCATTTACATTTTAGCGCCATACATTACAACAGATGAACAATTGGAACAAATTTATCAAGCCATTCGGGAGACGCTAGATGTTTTATAACTAAATTCGTTGTGAAAAACCAAAACTCATGGGGTTAGATTATACAGATGGATGCGTCAATTTTAGAGACGTCGGCGGATACATCAATCTCATTAGTGGAGAAAAAATAATGCAAGAAAACCGATTCTTACGCGGCGGAAGTATTGATTATGTAAAAACACTTGATGAAATTGGACACGCAACATCAATCATCAACCTACGAAACGGTGCAGATGATGCTGTATTTGAAGTTGACTATTTTCACTTTCCGATGGCAAACAAAGTTGAAAAATACGATACCAGTCAAAAAGAAGTGAAAAATTGGCTCAATAAAATCATAAAAACGTTCGAAAATCCTAACATACAATTTCCAGTCTTAGTACATTGCTTATCAGGGAAAGACCGAACGGGAATTGTCATTGCAGCGATATTATTAATTCTTGAAATTCCCCAAGAAACCATCATAGAAGAATATTTACTCAGCGAAGGTGAAGTAAAAACAGCATGGATTTGTATGGCAATAGACGGAATGCAAGATGTGAATGTTTATTTTGATAGAATTGATCTTCCAGCAGTTCAAAAACAATTGAAGAAGAATCTTTTAAATACTACTTTCTAAATTAAAATTCAACAGACTTTTTAACACAAACAAAATGAATTTCAAACTCGCTTGTAAATGTTAGCAAATCATCACATTTCTTACGATATTAGCACACTCAATAAATGTCAATATGCTGCATGATTGTATTTCTATAACGGGCTTGGGTTCGGTATCTCCACTAGGAAATACACCAGCTGAAATTTGGAAAAACTACACAAATAACGCTCATTGTTTTCAGCAAGAAACAGTGCAACAACAAAAAATATATACAGCGCCACTTTCTGCAACAGCAGAAGCTGCCGTAAAGGTGTTGAAAAATT
>CAZHSA010000150.1:0-8621 GCA_964535135.1 uncultured Kordia sp. | reverse complement strand
AATTAAAAATACCTCTGGAAAAGCGCACTTTCTTTTGTTTCTTTTCTTTGTGCGAGCAAAGAAAACGAAAGTAAAAAACTAAAATTTAGACTGTTACAATCAACGTAGTAAGTGTTCTAAAAATTTTATTTGAATGATAATTTACGTCAAACAGACATCAATTTACAACTTTTTTGTATGATTTTTTCTCAGTCCTATCACGATTAAAATGATGAGAAAAGTGAACAATACATACCAAACAAGATGCGAAGTTGGCGGAATTTCAATGGTGCTTTCATCACCATATAAAATAAAACCTGTCCAATAATACGGTTCTGCCAATTTGGTTGCTTTGTGCTTGTTGAGGTAGTGAAGTTTGGCTTTTTGTAAGGCTTCCGATTTTGTGTTTCCTGCTTTTAAGTTTGCATAGAAACTGCCCATAATTTCACTGGTAGATTGGTCTGGAACTTCCCATAAACTTACGACGGTTGCAGGAACTCCAGAGAAGGTAAATGCGCGTTGAAACGATTCTAAGTTTCTACCAGCACTTTCTTTTCCTAAACCTGTATTGCATGCGCTCAATACCGCCAAATCCGCTTTGAGTTGCAATGCGTAGAGTTCTTCCAAATACAAATCGTCATCGGTTTCCCTGTTTTTGTTGAATAATAATTTGCTCAATCCTGGTTCGTCATTGTTGATTTCTGCATGCATTGCTAAGTGCAAAATACTAGCTTTTGGCGCGGTTTTGAAGAAATATTTTTTTGAAATATCATTCCCAACATACGATTTGGAAGGAAACAGTTTGCTAATGACTTCTGCTTCTTTTTTGGCACCTTTTAAAAAGGAAGCATTGAAGTTTCTTGTCGCAACTACAGTTTCAGTTTTTGGATAGTTTGGTGCATAAATGGCTAATACGCCTTTTTGTGAAGGTTTTGGGTGATTTTCTAAGTGAATAAAACCTAGATTGGATGTATAGCGAATTTCATGATTTTCCGTGAGAAATTGTTTGTTTTTTTGAAGAATCTCAAAAGGAATTCGATACAATTCTCCGTCAGGATTGATAATGATTTTGGTGAATTTTGAAGCAATTTCTGGCACTAATTTGTCTGCTAAAAGCTCCGCAGCTTGTGCATCATACGTTCGGTTTCGAATGCTGTTGATTACGGTTTCTTCAAGCGCAATGTCATCAGTTGTCCACGATTTTAGTTCCCAATTGATAGTTTTGGAAGTAATCGCAAAAATGGCAACTTCTGTATCGAGAATGATATATTTTAACACCAATTCATCCTCACGTAAGTGTTGCTGTAAAGTATCTATTTCAAACTTTTTATTACTTAGTAATTCTAAATTTGGAAACTTTTTATTTGTAAAAATTAAATGGTCGTTGATGAGTTCTTGAATAGAATCTATAGTGCGAATATTAACGGCTCTTTTGGCGGCTGTGAGTTGCGTACGTAGAGTGAGATGTCTAAATTTTAAGGAATCGAGTTGTGGTAATTTATCCGTAAAACGATTTTGATAAAAACGCTGCCAAGTCATTTGATTCATGATGGTTTCGGAGCGACTCAATAAATTGCGAATTGAGATCATATCCGAATTGGGATTTTCCTTTTTGGCTAACAATGATCCGTGAATAATTCTGCGCAGCACATCATTTTGATTCGGATTGAATTTGGTTCGCGCATAGCTGTTCTCAAATTGAATAAATGCAATGTGGTAAAGTGCCGGAATTATTTTTTGAACCTTCGGATCATCTTTGTAAAACTTTTCTAGTTTTTCGGCAACTCTTCGTATCAATCGTGCTTCTCCATAGGTTTTACTCGGTTTGAAATTGCTGTAATCTTTGGCTAAAATGGTAGTATCGGAATGAATTTTTTCAATCACCGTATGAAAAATGTGCAGTGCGCTATCTTTTTGTTTCCTCTTCGCTTTGATGAGTGCTTTTTGAGCGAGAAAAAAAGGTCTTCTATAATCGTTTTCAGCCATGGCATCCAACAAGCTTACAATCAACTTTTCGGCTTTGGGCAATTCGTTTCCGTAGGTGAGCGCTTTGCATTTGTTGAATTTAAACGTAATTAAATTGCCTATGAAACTGTCTTTTTCCACCAAATCAATGGATTTGTCCAAGTAATACGAACCTATTTGTAAATCTTTGGCAGAAAGCAACGAATCGTGTATGTGACTTATATACCAATCGCCCACATGATTCAAAGACGTTGTATAATAAATTTGTTCGTATTTGTTGAATTTGGGGGAAGCACGTAATTTATCTAGCTTTTGAACCACTTGCACAAGGGCTAAACTGTCTTCTTTCGTTTTTGCGGCTTTGTACAACAAATATGCTTCTCGGTATGCCAATACTATTTCATACCGATCTTTTCGAGCTTTGTCTAAATACGTTTTATGATTTTGATATGTTTTGTGTGCCAAGCGAATGTAACGTTTTGCGTCTGCCAAGTTTCCATGATAGGCTGCCTGACTGGAAAGAAATACATACGCATCTACCAAATAATCTAAATTTTTATCATTGGCATCCGTCAAATATTCTAGCGCCGTTTTCATGCTTAGTTTAGCCCGTTTGGCAAAGTTGATTCCCGATTCTCCATACGCTCTTTTGTAATATAAAATGCCCGTATTGTGTTTGCCACGCTTGCTTGTATTGTTTTTACAAAAGGCGAGTCCTGCGTTTGCACTTTTGACACTTTCCAAATAGTTTTTCGTATAATAATAGCCTTCAAATTGATTGTAGTACAAATCGGCGACGTCTAAACTATCTTTCGTTGTTTTGGGTTGAACGTTTTTAAGATGTTTCTCTAAATACGCTACTACTGCATCATATTGTTTTGTGTTGACTAACGCATTCGATTTTCCCCATAAGCCCGCAATGGTAGGTTTGGTGATGGTATCTTGTTTTTGAACTTCTTGATATTTCACACTTGCCGCATTCAACCCTGTACAAACAAAGAGTACGCATAGTATACAACTGATGCGTACGCTTGAAAAAAGATATGGTTTGGGTAGGTACATATTGTATGAAATTGTGCTAATAGTTCGTTTAAAAATACAACTTTTTAGAAAAGCCCTGTACTTTTGGCAATTTCAATGGCAATGTTTTTATAATCTCTCTTTTTGGCTAATTCTTCTTTTTTGAATGGCGATCCAGGAACAGTAATTGTAATGATGTATCCATCCATTTTTACAGACAGTTCTCTTTTTTTGCCAATCCAAATGGCTGCTTCTCCTAAGCCAGAAACATACGTGGACGATTTTGACATTTTCTTTTTCAGTTCCCAAGTTTGTTTCCAATCTTCGCCTTCAGCTATTATATTTTCTGTGGCGAAGATGGTTCCGCTTAAAAAATCAAATTTTTCATCGCTCATATACACTAAGAATCGACAATTTTTTGAAGCAAATGTTTTGCCTTCATCAAATAGAATTTTTTTTGAGTCTGGATAAAACTCTTTTAGTTTTGATTCGTTGATATACGAACACATGTTTTTTGGAAGCGCGGAGAATGCTACTTTATTTCCTGCAAAGTTTTTGTTGACAAAGTCGGTATCTCCTAAATCTTGCCCAATAACGGTATTTTTATCACCAAAGCAAGAAATTAATAAAAAGGATAGAACGAGTGTGCATGCAATACGGAATATGTTTTTCATTGGTATATTAGTTTATAATTAGTTTTTTGAGTGTAGTTGTAGTTGCTGTCTTTATTTGCATCATATACATTCCGCTAGAAAGTTGATCTACTTGTATCGTTTGCGAATTTGTATGGAGGTTTTCATTTTGTAGCATGCGTTTTCCCGTCATATCATAAATTGTAATTTCTTCTAAGTTTGAAGCTGCGCTCACGTTTACTTGATGGTTTGCAGGATTTGGAAACATGCGAATTTCATTGGTCTCTGTTGAAAAATCATTCACGCTTAGTGTAGCAGTATCTTGGACTTCTAGAATAAAACCACCAGTTTCGTTGCTAGACACTGCATTTTGATTTCTATTCGCTGTATCTGCTTCTAGCCAAACTTGCAAGTAATAGGTTGCATTCGGCGTTAAGCCAGTAATTGCCAATTCGTTTTCTTGACAGGCAATCGGTGTTGCATCTCCGCAAGAAGCGTACAAGGCAATTTTTCCAGTGAGTTGTGGTACATTGATTGTCATCGTTACGCTTCCAGAAGCTGGTGCAGGAAATTCATACCAAATGTCTAAAATCGTAATACCGTTTTCCTCACAGCCAGGTGTATTGCTACTGTTGGTGGCATTAGCTGTAGTTCCAGAAGCTGGCTGCACCAACGTGATAGGAACTGCTTGCGCACAATCGTCATTTGAAGGTGAACAAATGGCACTAAATCCGGGGAAATAATTAGTTGCAAATCCCCAAAAAGTATTGCTCCACGCAACATCATCTACTTCTACACAAGTGAGTGACGGATTGTCTTTGACTCTGAATGTTTGCCCAATGTTTGTATTGGTGCCATTTTTGATAAATATGGTTTCCAATGCAGCATTATCTTCTGCTCGCACACTTATTAATGCGGTATTGTTAGACAGATCAATGTATGTTAAAAGTGGATTAAAATCAAATTCAATCGTTTCTAACAATGTGCATTGACTTACGTCTAAATTTACCATTGAGTTTGTATTGTTTACTAATAGTGTTTTTAGTGCTGTACAACCAGATAAATCGAGTTCTGATGTATCTGCATAATTGATAAATAAATCATCTAGTAACGGATGGTTTCCAAAAATAATTTCGTTTGTCGGTGTATTACCAATAGTTACTTCTGATATATTTGGGGAGTTAGTAAAATCTAAAACTTCCATGGCGCTATCTACGATATATACAAAATCTAAATTTGGAAACTGGGTCATATCTATGGAAGTTCCTAGCGTATTAACTAGTACTAAATATTCCAAATTTACCAAGTTTTCTATCGGAGTTAAATCTGTAATTTCTTCGTAAATTTCCAGTTTTGTCAAAGAAACAAAATCTTGTAATCCTGTCGCATCGGTTACTACGAAGTTTCCAAATTCAAATTCGGTTAATGAACTCACATTAGCGGTAAGTACCAAATCATCTAATGGTCCGCTATCAAGTCCAAGTTGTTGCAATCTAGCTTCAAAACTATCATCAGGAACGAATGTAAATTGTGCTTTAGCAATGCAGGTGAAAAGTAGGATAGTCAGTAATAGTATTTTTTGTTTCATATTATTTTTTTGTATTTGTATTTGTATTGAATTGAAAAAGGATCACTTCGTCTGTAAATGATTGCAAGACGAAGTGAATTTTATGGTATTGAAGTTTAAAACATTTTTTTGTACTCTTTCGGATTGATGGTTCGGTTGATATTATCGTTGATAGCAACCGTTGTACTGGTCATATTTCCTTCTTTAGACTGCACTGAATATTCCATAATATAGCCATCTACCACACCTTTTCCTTGAATAAACCAGTTGGACAGTTTGATACTTGGCGCTACCCAAAAGTTAATTTTTGTGTTTTGATCGGACATTGCATATTCGTAACAAGTAGCTCCTAAAATTGTTTTGGTGTTTCCTGTTTTTTGAAGCTTTGTATAATCATAATTTGCCATTTGATCGGTTGGGTTTTTCATTTTTCCGCCCATCATTCCTTGTGACATGCGTAATTTCATTCCAGCCGATTCTACAAAGATGTGCACGCTTCCTTTGTCCATCACAATCAACGATTCGCCGTCCATTTCACCTTCCGAATATTCACTCATGTCTGCTTTGATACCAATGTAGTCTGAATTTGGATTGAGTAAGTAGGACATTTTGTAACTTCTTCCTTGATTGGGCACTGAAATTTGAGTGACTGCTTCATATAAAAATTGGTACGTGCCTGGTGCAGCAGTATCAGTAGTTGTTGGTGTAATGCTGAATCCTGAATTTGAAGTTGCTTGCTTATTTGTTGTCTGCGTAATAGTTTCTTCATTGTTGAATTTAGGATCTTTTCCATTAATTCCTCCTGACACAGATGCATCGTAAAATGATTCTGAATATTCGTCCGTATTTGCTGTACGAATCACTTTTCGCAGTGATGTATTTCCAGAAAAACTAATTTGAACCGAAGTATCTGAAAGTACATTGACGGTAATTTCTCCTTTCGTGATGTCATAATTTTGATAATCGTCTGTTACGGCGCGTTTAAAATTATCTTCACCAACTTTGCCGTATGGCAATTGCGGATCGTACGCAATACTTAATGAAGCTTCTTCGGGAATTTTGAATGTATGTGTTTCTGAGTTATTATTCTTTAAATCTATATTTGTTTTAATCGTTAGGTTGAATCCATCATAAATATCCGCTTCATGCGACCACCAATTTCCAGAAATTGTGTATCCTGAATTGGTTTTGTTCACTTTCATTTGACTTGCTTCCGTAATTTTTACATTTCCATAGTTTTGTGAATGGTTGATAGTAACTTCTCCAAAATCTTTTCCTGTAGCCGCAGGTGTTTCTTCTTTTTTTACGGTTGGTTTTCCTTTATTCGGATTGTTTCTTCCTTCAATAGTATCATCAATCGTTTTGTCAACCTTTCTATCAATTTTGTCAACGACTTTATTTTCAATGTTTTTGGCTTTTTCTTTTGCTTTCTTTTTTAATCTTTTAAATAATTGAGCATCAGCATTTTGAAAACACATCAAACAAATGATGAAGCAGAGTATGTGTAATTTTGATTTCATGATAAATACGTTTGTTTATCCTTTTGTATATTTAGCAAGCTTAATATTAACAGCTACCCAAAAAAAAATTTAGAATTATTGTTAATATTTTAATTTTTAAAACCACTAATGAGTAGAAATAGCACAGATGCTGAGTTACAAGATTTATTACGATCTGACGATAAAAAGGCGCTTGAGACTATTTATGTAACGTACAAGAATGAATTTTTGAATTATGCAAAAAAGTATGGTTTGGATGCGTATAATGCAACAGATGTATACCAAGATGCCATCATTGCGATGCATCATAATTTTGTGAATTCGAAATTGGTACTAAACTCAAGCTCTATAAAAACGTATCTGTTTGGTATTGGAAAGTTTAAGATTTTGAAAAAATTAAAAGAAGCAAAAACACTTATAAATGTAACGACGGAAGAAGAAGCGTATACTGAAATTGTTATTGAAGATGCAGCACCTTCTGAGCGATCCATTACGTTGAGTACGTATTTGGACAGCATTTCTGAAAGCTGTAGAACGATTTTGGAATTGTTTTATTATCGGAATTTAACGGTGGAAGAAATTGTAGAGTTAACCGATTATAAAGATGGAAATACGGTGCGAAGTCATAAATCGAGATGTTTGAAACGTTTAAAGGTGTTGTTTAAAAAAGTATAATGAATAAGGAAGAGTTTATACAAGATTATATTGCCAATCGTTTATCTGCTGAAGAGAAAGTGCGCGCAGAAAATTTGTTACAGTCAGATGCTGAATTGAAAGAATTATACGAGATGCATCAAGAGTTGACAGTTGCGTTTAAAATTTCTAATGACAAAGCCTTAAAGAAACGATTGCAAGCCTTGGATGAAAATAGTGAAGAGGCGAACATTTCGCATTCATCCCCAAAAAATAAATTCAACTTTATAAAGCGAATTGCGATTGCTGCTATTTTTATAGTGGGCGCATTTTTTGCGATCAATCAATTTGCGGGAAGCAACACGATGTTTGATACCTATTTTGAAGTCTGCCCGAACACTTATTTACCTGTTACTAGAGGAATCACTTCCCCAAACACACAATTTGAAGCTTTTAAACAGTATGAAAGTAACGATTTTGAAAGTGCCGAAATTGCTTTTAAGAATATATTAGCGAAAGATGCAAATACGAGTATACGTTTTTATTATGCGATGTCATTGATGAATCAAGAGAAGTTTGAGTTGGCTTTGAATGAGTTAAATTCGCTCACAAACACCACTTTTGATTATCAAGCAGAATCACTGTGGTATGCAGCGTTGATTCATCTCAAAAATAAAAATTCAGCAACAGCTACAAAACAGCTTGAACAACTACAAAAGCTGAATGCAAACTATAAACAAGAAGAAATTACGACAATTTTAGAGAAATTATAAAAGCAGGACTTCTTATGAAAAAGAAATCCCGCTTTGTGTAAGTTTTTAATTGTGATTAATAATCTCTGATGATATACGCTTCTCCAGAAATATTACTTAGATTTCCGAGTCGGTCAATATAATTCCCTGAAAATTCAATTTCCATATACGTACCTACGGCACCAACATTGAGTATTGTAAATTGAATGGCGCCTGGAATTCCAACAGTTGCTACAGGATCAATTCCATTAACATCGTCTAATGCTTCCATAGCCAATGCTGGTGGGCCAGTCATATTAATATCAAAAGGATAGATACCTGGCGTTATGGTATTTCCAAAAATATAGGTGCCACCAGTAGGCGATGAAGCTCCTAAACCAATAAAACTTGGTGGTTGTACGCCTCCGCCAGGATTTAAGATGTCGTATTGCATAGGACCGCCGTTTACACTAAATCGTATGAATTCTGATGCAGTTCCGCCACAAGCAGCTAGGTTTACAGTCGCATTTGGATTTGCTGTTGCTGTAATAGGAATAATAATTTGCCCTGTATCATTATCTAATCCTTCTAAATC
>CAZHSA010000149.1:0-8647 GCA_964535135.1 uncultured Kordia sp. | reverse complement strand
ATTTTATTGACTTCCATTTTTTCTAATTGATGAATTTCTTTCTTCATCGCATCTTTCATTTCTAGCTCTAATGTGTCTACTGCTTTGAACGGTGTGCCATCAAAATAGCGCGCTTGTGTTCCGGGTCCGGTTGGACTTCCATGATCTGCTTGAATGGATTCTCTCCAACGTTCTGCATGTGTTTGCCATTCTTCCGTATCTACCAATGCAGGTTCAGTAAACCAAACATTCCACGTTAAAGTATTTCCTTGTTTTAACATATTTCCAGAAGCTGTATTAAATGCAAACATTACCAATTCATTGAATTCGTCTACAATTTTATGTCCTGTTTTTTTAATGTCGCCAATTTGTACATCAATATGTCCCACATTCCAAGCTTCGTCTTCATGTCGTGCAAATGGCGGACTTTTAAAACGTGGTGTTTCTCCTTGACTTACTGGAAATATAGGATGACTCGGATCTTGAAATTTATGAGTAGCAACTTTTATTGCTTTTGCTTTTGACGTTGGGAAATCGAGTCCGAACTTATTGAAAATATCCCAAGCTTTTTTCACCCATTCTTCTTGTAGTGAACTTGGACTAAACCAAATGGTACCTTCAACCGTCATGTCAGCGTAAAATGTTTTGGCAGTTTCATCTACCCAACCGCGTTGACCTGTCACAGTCACTTCTACATTCATACAGCCAAACGTTGGCGAACACGCGCCTTGCTGCGGACAAATAATAGAATACACGCGTCCTTCATCAGTATATCCAAGTCTGGAAATAAATGGTGAAAACATCTGAAAGCATCGAGAACTTTCATCTCCTGGAATGGTTTGCCAACTAAATTCAGGCCACTTTACACCTTGTTGGCGTTGTAGCAACTTAATATTGTCCATATTGTCTTTCATTTCTAGCGAGGACAAATCTGGAGTTGGATATGCAAATGCTGGATTCGATTGTGCAAATCCGCCTTTCCATCCTGGAGGAATTTGGGTAGTACTCATGGTATGTTCGTTTTTGAATTTATAGATTTCTAAAGTACTGCTTTTAAAAAGTTTATAAAAGCGTAGAACTACGGGATTATTATAATCATTTTGTATAGTTTTTTTCTGCGATTGAAAATGAAATTTGTAGATTTACTCCAAAAGACAGCTTGAATCTCTTACGAATCGTTGGTAGATTTTCTCTGAAATAATTTACTTCTACATCATTTCTTTACTATGAAACTAATTTTAAAATTTTTATTTGCCGTGTGTTTGATCAGTTGTGCTACGTCCAAAAATGAAGTTGTTGAAGATCCAAATTTTACTAAAAACTTACAGATTGATAAAAATGATTTGCAGATCATTACGCCCAATATAGAACTTAGTGAAAAGAAAAACGGAAAGTTTATAAAGCATCCTGAAAAACGGGAAGAACTACGAAAATTGGTGTTGCAAGCCATAAAAACAAAGTTCCCGGAGCAACCGTATGTTGACGTGCCATTTTTATATAAAGGTTCGTACACAATTAACAAAGCTCTAGAAACAGAACTCTCCTTCAAAAAGAAAAAAGCACCTGAACAAATTTTGACAGCAGGAAAAAGATACAGCATTTATATAAGTACCAACGGTTATTTTGGAGATATTAAAAGAGGTGTAATTAACCTAGTTTTGATTGATAATGAGAAGAAAACTCGGAAAACCTTAGAACATTACCGATACAAATACAGTCCGTTAGAAATAGAAAAGTTTATTAGTGAAATTTTAAAGGTGTTGGATAAGTTGTAGTTGTGAAACATCACAAAAAGTAATGAAATAACTAAATGAATTATGAGACCTTGAATCAAGTTCAAGGTGACGAAACGAATTACCTTAAAGTAAATTTTAGTTTTTGAGCAGCTCTCGATACAAAAAATGTATTCACATTTTTCACTCGATCAGATGCTAGCAATTGCTGTAAATAAAGAATCTAATTATCTAATCTTCTAAGCAGTCTAAGCAAGTCTAAAAAACTATTTCGTCTCTTCAGCTTTTCTTTTCTCCACCAACTCCTTTAACTTTTTTCCATATTTTGACGCTGCAATTTTTGGCGTTAATTGCTGGTAAATGGTATCTAAAAAGCGAATATTGGCATCGTATGTTTCTGTAGTAACTACATACGGCGTTATTTCTTTATCGTTATTTGTAAAGGCATAGTTTAATATATAACGCATACGACTTTTGGCATAATTGGAAATTTGTTCATTAATTTCCATCACCTTTTTAGCATTTTCGTCTTTTTGTGCGTCCATTCCGTCACGAAGCAACATCAGTTCTTTGGTGTTGTATTTCGTCATGAATTCCTTAAAAGCTTCTAAATCTTTTTGATTTTTAGAACCAGTTATTTTCGCATCTTTTTCAAATCTACGCAAGGTTGTATGAAAGGTCATCTTGCCTGGTTCCGCAAAAAAGTCAACACGATCATTTAAGTCATTAAAATCTTTCTTATCCAAATATATATACAATACTTCTGGCTCTTCAATCGTGGTACTGAATACAAAATTAGCATCACCATTGACCACTAATGAATCTAAATTCACTAGCGTAGTGTCTTGTACTTTTTGCAAATACAGCGTTCCTTCTTTCAAACCATCTATACTTCCAGAAACGACTAAGTTTCCTTTGACTTCTTTTTGACAAGCAACAAATCCTAATATTAGTAGGATTACCAAACATTTTTTGAACATCGTATTGAATTTAAAGAGCGGCAAATATCTACAATTTTATGCAACTTTTGAAGCCAATTCCATCAAAATTGTACACAAAATGGCTCCATAGGTTCCCACAACATACCCAAATACTGCCAACAACACACCAACCGACGTCAATGACGGATGAAATGCAGAAGCTACAATAGGCGCAGAAGCCGCACCACCAACATTTGCCTGACTTCCTACAGCAAGGAAGAAATACGGCGCACGAATGAGTTTGGCAACTAAGATTAATAATCCTGCGTGAATTGCCATCCAAACAAGTCCAACGACTAACAATCCTGGATTTTCCCATACTTTTCCTAAGTCCATTTTCATTCCGATTGAAGCGACTAAGATGTAAATAAATATACTTCCTATTTTACTCGCACCTGCACCTTCATAATTTTTGGCTTTGGTGTATGATAAACCAATTCCAAAAGCAGTTGCAATGGTAATCATCCAGAAGAACGTAGAACCTAAAAAGGACAAGGCACCGTCATCATTGGAGACAATAGCAAACTGGTCCAAATATTCTGTAATGCTACTTGCGCCAAAATGCGCTAAGGAAACACCTCCAAAAGCTAGCGCCAAAATAATCATCAATTCGGACAGCGTAGGATTGCGTTTAATTTTATCTGTAAATTCGGAAACACGTTCTTTTAATCGTTCTATCGCTGAAGTATCGGCTTTTAGTTTTTTGTCAATTTTTTTCGATTTTCCAATTCCGAAAAGTAAAATTCCCATCCATAAATTTGCTACAACAATATCGACCAATACCATGGCGCCATATTTATCTTGACTGTACTCAAAGATTTCTAACATGGCTGCTTGGTTGGCTCCTCCTCCAATCCAACTTCCCGCCAAGGTTGACAATCCACGCCAAACGGCATCAGGACCAGCACCGCCCACAGTTTCTGGAGAAAATATAGAGATGAGTAAAATAGCTAAAGGGCCACCAATGATGATTCCGACGGTTCCTGTAAAGAACATAATCAAGGCTTTTGGCCCTAATTTAAACACACCTTTTAGGTCAATACTTAAGGTCATTAAAATCAACGCGGCTGGCAATAGGAAGCGACTGGCAATAAAATATGCTTCTGAATATTTATCGGAAATGATGCCAAATGTGCTTAAAAGCGCTGGTAACGTGTAGCAAATAAGCAAGGCAGGAATGATTTTATAGAACTTTTTCCAGCCTTTATTTTTACCCGATTCTGTAAAGAAAACGAATCCTAAGAGCAGCATTAAAATTCCAAAAACAACTTTGTCACTACTAAAAACAGGTGCTGGGTAAATGATCGTTTTCTTTATTTTTTGTTTTTTTGGCGGAATGATAATTGTCTGATTTCCATTATAGAACGTAGCTTGCGTAAATTCATAAATAGACGCTGAAAATCCTTTTTTCGGTTGATTAGAAAGTTCAAAAAGCGGCAATGATTTTATCGTGGTAATTGTTGCGTTTCCGCGATACGAAATCGTTGCTTCTGAATCTTTTACATCAAATTTAAAATCGCCATCCGCTAGAAACGACTTGTGAATATTTTTTATGTCATCAATACTCGCAAACGAATCGTTGACTTTTATTTTTAGATCGAATCCTGAAAAATGAATAGAATCAATCGCAATTTTTGCATTAAAATTTTGTTGTTTACTTTCTATATCGTCGATCGTGAGGTTTTGTGAAAATACCGTGAAAGACATAAAGAATAACAGAAAAGCTAGGGCTTTTTTGAACATAATTGGATGGTTTATGCTGCAAAATACCAAAAAATGGAATTATAAGTGTTAAAAGCTAAATTTTATACGCTAAAAAAATAAATAGTCGGAAGATTTTTCCCGACTATTTTGATTTGAGTTCGCTGATATGCATTGGCAAAAAATCATAAAAATGATGTTTGCTTCATTTGTTGACTAATTGCTTAGCAAACTATAGTTACGCAATACGTATCAATACCTCTAGTGTACACATGTGATGGATCATCATTTGATGGACCGGACGGACAATCTAAAGAAGTATCACCACCTTTACATGGACTTCCAGAAATACCTCCAATTATGTTATTAAATTTCAGATTAGCAACTTCTACTTTGTTTAATTTTAGTGCTGTAAGATTCTTTTTTTTCATAATTTAAAAATTAAGTGAATATTATTTAGTGATTTGAGTAACAAAACAATAGATAAAAAGAACCTAAGTCAACAATGACCTATTTCAATTCCATGAATTGTGATGTCAATTCAGTGAATTATGAAAAACTTTGATTAAAAACTCCAGAACTTGAAAAGACATTAGGCTATATTTGTTAGAAACATGATTCTTTTGATGAAAAAAGTGATACGATATTTTTGTTTGTTTTTTGTGTGTATGAGCGTCTATGGGCAACAAAATGATGCTTTACAGGATGAAATAGAAGTATTGACAGCCAAAATGTATCAAGACAGTATTAGTTTTGAGAATCTTAAGATTGATGTAACACATTACCTAAAAAGAGTAAAAAAAACCCAACGAAAATTATTGATTGGTAAAGCCTATTATATTCTTGGCCTAAAAGCTCCAAATTTTAATACTCGAATTCATTATTTAGACAGTACTATTTTTTACACTAAAGATTTAAAAAAAACTGGCGATTTTCCAATACGTGCGTACATGGCAAAAGGAAGTGTTTTGCAAGAACTTCGTGATTATCAGCAAGCTTTGGATAATTATATAATTGCAGAATCATACGCTAAACAACATAAAAATGATGCCTACAAGTACGATATAAAATATAATATTGCCTCCTTGAAACGAATTTTAGGAAACTACAAAGAGGCAGAAATTTTGTTTAAAGAATGTATTGCTTACAACAAAAGTCAGGCTAAAATGTATGTTGTTGGGCAACTCTATACTTTGTTTCAATTGTCTTCTGTGTATTATGAATCTGGGCAAGTAGCTAAATGTTCTGACATCAATACACAAGGAATTTCACTAGCGTTAGAACACAATTTACAGGATTTATATTATTATTTTGTTGTAAATGAAGGAATCAATTTAAACATTAAAGGTGCTTATGAAGCATCTGTGGATAGTATTCAAAAAGCAATACCTTATTTGCTTGCGCCTAGCAAAGTAGTAGCTGATTTTTATTTGGCAAAAAGTTATTATTCTTTAGAGAAAAAAGATAAAGCATTGCGCTATTTTAAGAGTATTGATACGGTGTTTACAAAAACAAATGATTTATGGCCACCACTACGTGAATCCTATGAATATTTGATAAATGATGCAAAAAATAAGGAAAACTTAACGCTTCAATTATACTACACGAATCAACTGTTAAAAGTGGATAGCATCATTCATGCAGATTATAAATATCTTTCACACACGATTACTAAAAAATACGATAATTTTGAGTTGACTGCGAGTAGAGATCATTTAATTCAATCATTACACGAAGAAAAAACACAAATAGAGCACGAAAAAAATTGGGTTATTCAAGGAAGTGTTTATTTAACAATTTTGCTGCTTTTTGGCTTAGTATATTACTATCAATATAGGCGGAAATATAAAAAGTATCGAAAGTTGTATGATGAGATTATTGAGAAGTCCACTATTAGTATTGAAGAAGATATTAATGTTAAAGACACAACAGTAATTAAAGTTCCCCTAGATATTGACGTAACTGTCGTACACGAAGTTTTAACCGAATTAGAAAAATTTGAAAAAAAACATCTTTACTTAGAAAATCAAATTTCATTAAGCGATGTCTCAAAAATTGTCAATACCAATTCAAAATATTTATCAAAGATCATAAATTCATATAAAGGAAAAAACTTTACTACGTATATTAATGATTTACGAATAGATTATTTGATAGATCGTATTCAGCATGATCCTGTATATCAAAAATATACGATTAATGCCATTGCGACAGAAGGTGGTTTTTCAAATCCGCAAGCTTTTTATAGAGTTTTTAAAAAAAGAACGGGACTAAAACCTGGCTATTTTATTAAAAAAGTAAAAGAGGATCAATATAAAGACTAACAATTCACGGAATTATTATAAACAGATAAAAAAAATAGCTTTTGTGATAGATTTAATACCTAGTTTTGAGTGACACATGTAAATATGTTTTGTAAGATGAGACAAGAAAAAAAACAACTTCGATTAAAAAAATTTAAAGTAGCAAAGTTAAATGTGCATTTTCTTAAAGGTGGAACTGGACCTGCAGATGAAGATCCTAATGCATTCCCTGTAGAATCATACGATGTTTGTACTAGTCAGATAAATAGTAATCCAGAAACTACATGTACCATTGGTCTCCCAAAAACGAATATAAATCATGATTGTGGCAACTCGGGCAATAACAATTGTGATATAGTCAGTGGAACGACAAATAGACCTTAAAACAATTGAGGTGATTTTAAGATTCTTAAAATAGGTGACATCTTTTATTCTTGTGTTGATATGTCATCCGGCTTCTTTTTAGGAGCTCTTTTTGCGTTTTTCAACGTTTGCATCAACATCCATTCTATTTGCCCGTTGGTACTGCGAAATTCGTCCGCAGCCCATTTTTCAATAGCTTTCAGCATCTCTTCATTGATTCGTAATGCAAAGGCTTTCTTTTTTGCCATAATTATTTTTTTACTCGATAATTGAGATTTAAAAGTAGTTATTTTGGAGCTTTTTGATTTTTCATCATGAACACAATCAATACAATTGGCATCACTACAGAATATGCAATGATTAGATATGTCATAGCAGATTGCATAAAAAAGTTATCTCCAAATGATTTTTGAATCATCGCATAACAAACATACGCAAGTAATAGTAAAGTTAATAAGTTTACATACCGCAACATACGACTGCTAAGTTGGTAATTGTGCGCTGCATTTTCTTCCGTAATGTTTACCATGTAATTGTGAATATGTGGAAACCTTGTTAAAACATACATTCCCACAGTAATGATCGTCGTAATTCCGACTAAAACCCAAAGTAGCATTTTATTACCTGTTCCATCAACTTCACCTTTGTAATTGATGTGCGTTGGCATTGTTTCGGGCAATGAACTGTAAGTGATGATCACATAGATCCACAAAGCGATCAATATTGCAGCTGTGGTTGCCTCTAAAATGGTATCAATCGGTTCTAGCTGAACTTTAATTTTTGGCCTGTTTGCATACATTATTCTATCTGTTTTTATTACGTTCAAAGATAACTTGAATAAAACCTTCATGCTTGGTCACTGTATGCAGTTCCCAACCTTGTTTTGCATGATTGTTTAATAGCTCTTCCAGTTTCTCACTTCGGTCTTTCCAGCCTAAACTTGGTTTTACAACTTTATATTCTTTCATAATGTATTTTTCAAATTAAAAAGTTACTCAGCGTCATTTTTAAATACAATAAGACTCAAAATAACGCCGATACTGATTCCAATAAAACTTCCTGTTACGGTTCCCATGGCAACATTTCCAATAACGGCACCAATGGTAGTTCCGATACTCGTTCCTAAAGCGACGCCAACTCCAATGGCCGTGATTTGTTTTTTGTTCATATTATTGATGTAAAGTTCCTGTATTTACGACGGGAGACGCTTCTTTATCGCCACATAAAATCACTAATAAATTACTGACCATTGCTGCTTTTTTCTCTTCATCGAGTATTAAAAGTTCTTTTTTGTTTAATTCATTAATTGCCATTTCCACCATACTTACGGCACCTTCTACAATTTTATGTCTCGCTGCAATTATAGCGGTTGCTTGTTGTCTTTTTAACATGGCACTAGCAATTTCCTGTGCATAAGCTAAGTATCCAATTCTAGCTTCTAAGACTTCAATTCCTGCGATGGACAAACGTTCTTCCAATTCTTTTTCCAATGCTTCGCTTACTTCGTTTACACTAGAACGTAGCGTAATGTCTTCATCGTGTCCTTCATCTGCAAAGTTATCATCCGGATACATACTTGCCAATTTAC
>CAZHSA010000148.1:0-8684 GCA_964535135.1 uncultured Kordia sp. | reverse complement strand
TTTATAAGGTTTAAAAAACATACACCATGTTAGTAGATCATATATTCATCTTCTCTACCCAAACAGGAAAAGAAGCAGATGATTTGGTGCGTTTTGGTTTTACGGAAGGAAGCAGCAGAGTTCATTCTGGACAAGGAACCATGAATCGAAAGTTTTACTTTGAAAACTTTTTTCTAGAAATTCTTTGGGTACATGATAAAACTGAAATTCAAAATGATGTTACTGCGCCAACGAAGTTGTGGGAACGTTCGCAGTTTGCCATAAATGACTATTCACCTTTTGGATTGTGCTTTGTAAATACGGAAGCAACTGATCTATTATTCCAAGAAGCCAAACAATACCAACCGAATTATTTTCCAAAAGGTATGTCCATTGACATCATTACCAACGAAGCACAACCGCAATTACCTTGGACATTTCGCCTGCCATACAGAGGTACACAGCAAAAAACTACGGAACCGATCAACCATATAAATAATATACAACAATTAACCAATATTGTGTTTGAAGTTGCTGATGCAAGCTTAGAAAATTCATTCGTAAAAACGATAGAAAAAAACAGTTACGTTCATTTCAAAGCTTCCCATAAAAACCATCTCACCTTAGAATTTGATCAAAACAAACAAGGAAAACAACAAGAATTTCCTGCTTTACAAGTAACGATTGTATACTAATTAACGTTCGTTCGAGGTAAAAAAACATAGTACGTATTCAAAAATTTTATTTGAATTAAATTTATGTTGAACCAACGTTAATGACTCTGTAACCTTTGTTACAGCACAAAAACTTCAAAAAGACTAATTTTGATACTGAAATACTTTTAGTACTTTTAAGAACAGTATAAATCCAAATGGCACTTCATGATTCAAGAGCTTAAAGACAATTACGGACATCTTTTTGAAGAAGAACTTCTCAATGAAATTGCACAAGTAGGCACATTTAAAGAAGTTCCTGCAGGTTTTACCATGATGGCGATTGGCGATTATATTCGTGGTATGCCTTTGCTGATTTCTGGCGCTATAAAAGTAATGCGAGAAGACAAAGAAGGCGACGAACTCCTACTGTACTACCTAGAAAGCGGCGAAACCTGTTCCATGACGATGAATTGTTGTATGGGACAAACTAAAAGTGAAATTAAAGCCGTTGCCGAACAAGACACAAAACTCATTATGGTGCCCGTTCAAAAAATGGAAGAATGGACAGCCAAATATAAAACATGGCGCAATTTTGTGTTTCAAAGCTATCATACGCGACTCAACGAAGTATTGCATATATTGGACAGTGTTGCTTTTGAAAAAATGGATCAACGTTTGGTTAACTATCTCAAGGAAAAAGTGCGCATCAACAAAACGAATACGATACACAACACCCATCAAGAAATTGCGTATGATTTGCATAGTTCAAGAGTCGTTATATCGCGACTTTTAAAAAAATTAGAGCAAATGGGACGCATTGAATTGCATAGAAATCATATTAAAATCATAAATTTAGCCTAATTATGTAACATTTGTTACTGCAAAATGATGATACGATCTAGTTCTTTGCACTGACAAACACCCAAACAATTATGGAAATACTTGGCTATGTTAGCGCCTTGATTATTGGAATTTCTCTAGGTCTTATCGGCGGTGGCGGCTCTATTTTAGCGGTTCCCGTGCTTGCATATCTATTTGCTGTCAATGAAAAAGTAGCCACAGCATACTCACTATTTATTGTAGGAACGAGCGCGCTTGTTGGTGGACTTAAACAGCATTTAAAAGGCTTTGTTGACTGGCGTACCGCAATCGTTTTCGGAATTCCTTCCATTATCGGAGTTACGTTAGTACGTTATTATGTAATTCCTTCGTTACCAGATATTTTATTTACCATTGAAGATTTTGAATTTACCCGCAGAATGGGCATGTTTGGTTTGTTTGCCGCACTCATGTTTCCCGCAGCAATTTCCATGCTGAAAGAGCGGAAAGAAAAAGAAAATACTGGGGCAATTTCATACAACTATCCCTTAATTATCCTAGAAGGTTTAGTCGTTGGTTCCATTACTGGAATGATTGGCGCTGGCGGCGGATTTTTAATTATTCCAGCGTTGGTTTTATTAGCCAATGTTGAAATGAAAGTCGCTGTCGGAACTTCGTTAATTATCATTGCTTTTAAATCGTTACTTGGCTTCTTTTTAGGAGATGCATTGACGATGAAAATTGACTGGCAATTCTTAGCTATTTTCACAACTATTTCCTTAGTGGGCATCTTTATAGGAAGCTATCTTGGGAATTTTATCGACGGAAAAAAACTCAAAAAAGGATTTGGCTATTTTATCTTCGTGATGGCTATTTTTATTTTCTACATGGAGTTTTTCGTAAAGCAATAAAACTTCAAAAAATATCAATTCTGTAACACAAGTTACTGTGTGTACATGTTTCACGATGTACTTTTACATTAAAAACAATACATCATGAATATAGAACAAATATATACAGGTTGCCTAGCACAAGGCGCATATTACATAGAAAGTAATGGTGAAGTAGCCATCATTGATCCGCTACGCGAAGTACAACCTTACATTGACAAAGCCCAACAACAAAAAGCTACAATCAAATATATTTTTGAAACACATTTTCATGCTGATTTTGTCAGCGGACATGTAACACTTGCCGAAAAAACAGGCGCTCCAATTATATATGGGCCAAATGCAAATCCGAAGTTTGAAGCTATCATTGCAGAAGATCAACAAGAATTTACACTGGGAGATATTACAATTATTGCGCTGCACACACCTGGACACACGATGGAAAGTACGTGCTATCTTTTACGTGACGAAAACGGAAAAGATCATGCGTTGTTTAGTGGTGATACACTGTTTTTAGGTGATGTTGGAAGACCTGATTTAGCGCAAAAAGCAGGAGACATTACCGTTGAAGATTTAGCAGGTTATTTGTATGATAGCTTGCGCGAAAAAATGATGCCATTAGCCGATAATATACTAGTATATCCTGCACATGGAGCAGGTTCTGCTTGCGGAAAAAATATGATGAAAGAAACGGTAGATACCTTGGGCAATCAGAAGAAAATGAATTATGCGTTGCGTGCCACTATGACAAAAACTGAATTTATTGAAGAAGTAACGGACGGATTGTTGCCGCCACCAAGCTATTTTCCTGACAATGTAAAACTCAACAAAGAAGGATACGACGATATTTCAGAAGTCTTAAAACGTGGAACTACCGCATTGCAGCCAACTGCATTTGAAGTTATTGCGAACGAAACCAACGCAATTGTGTTGGATGTTCGTCATCAGAGTGAGTTTGTGAAAGGACACATTCCACGATCTATATTTATTGGTTTGGACGGAAGTTTTGCACCTTGGGTTGGCGCGTTGATTGCTGATATTCAACAACCTATTTTGCTCGTAACACCAGAAGATCGTGAAGAAGAAGCTGTAATGCGTTTATCCAGAGTGGGTTTTGATCATACGTTAGGATATTTACAAGGCGGATTTGACGCTTGGAAAAAAGCTGCTAAAGAATATGACACAATCAGTTCTATTTCGACCGAAACCTTTCAAGAAGCTTTACAAAACGATATTGCTATTTTTGATGTACGACGCAAAAGTGAGTTTGCCTCAGAACATGTAATTGAAGCAAAAAATACGCCGCTAGATTATATCAATTCGCATTTAGCTGAATTTCCAAAAGAAGAAACTTTTTTCGTGCATTGTGCTGGCGGATATAGAAGTGTTATTGCTGCTTCAATTTTAAAAAGTAGAGGTTTTCACAACCTTGTCAATATAGAAGGCGGATTTAAAGCAATCAAAGAAACAGCCATTCCTGTGTCGGAATTTGTATGTCCGTCAGGTTTATAAAACACCATCGAGTGCAGTTGACCATTAAGATGTTTATAATATTTGGTATGATAAAAAACCGATCAGCTGTGCTCGATATTTTGTTAGTAATGAAGAATACATTCCCCCAATTCTTAAAAAATAGTTAAAAATAGCGTATACCACACACTTTGCAACCTTAGTTACCGACTAACATTTCTTGTTATCGTATTTTTACACCCGAAAATCCCCTAAACCCGAATCTTATGTCTTTTATCCACTCTTTATTTGCTAAAAAACCGTCACCGACGGATGCTGTAGAAATTCTCGATGTCGAAGCTTTTAAGAAAGCTATTTCTGGCGAAGATATTCAGCTAGTTGACGTACGCACCAGATTAGAATTTAACGCTGGACATATTGAAAATGCGGCAAACATCGACTTTTTTGATCATGCACGTTTTAATGAAAATTTTGCGGGTTTTGATCGCGAAAAACCTGTCTATCTTTACTGCCGATCTGGTCATAGAAGTCAACGTTCTGCCAAAAGGCTTCTAAAAATAGGCTTCAAAAAAATCTATGATTTGAAAGGTGGTTATAAAGCGTGGAAGTAGTTTATTTTAGCAACATCAACGTTGTCATACTTCGTAAATCGTGTACGTTGGTACTTTTTACAGGTTCTAGCAATGAAAGTTGATGTGCAGCAAGTAGTTCTGCTAATAACGTACGTGTCAACAAAAAACGTTCAGATGCATCTGGTAAGTAATACACGCCATCATGAAGATGCTTAGGTGTGCCTTCAATGCCAATATCTGAAGTCATTCGTATAAATAAACTTCCCCCTTTTTTTAACACACGTACCAATTCACCAAACATCGTTTTAAAATGTGTTTCGTTTTTAGCAAAATGCAACACCGCGTTACACAAAATATGATCAAAAGTGTTTGCTGAAAAAGGCAATGTTTCTATCGTAGCAACTTTACAATTGGCAGCGAATTTAGGATATCGTTCTTGTAGATTTTCAATATGTTCTACGTTGGAATCTACTGCAAAAAAGTCAAAACTATTTTCATGGAAATAGTGTAAATTTCGTCCGCTTCCACAACCTGCATCTAAGATTAAATCGGTTGGTTGATACCGTCCTTTTAAAATTTGATCTATCAGATAAATATCAGTATTCCCAATAATTTCAGCTAAATTTTGTTGTTTCATACCGATAAAAATAGTGAATTCAGCCAATTTTCGCGACTTTGTAACCTAAGTTACTTTTTACGAAGTATTATTTTATTTTTTTTGTTAAAAATTAAGTTATGGATTGGATATACGAACCGTGGCCTTGGTACGTTTCGGGTTTTATGATTGCTTTGAGTATGTTTTTGCTGATTATGGTGGGAAAAAACTTTGGAATGTCTAGCAACCTACGAACTATTTGTAGTATGTGCGGTGCTGGAAATAAGGCTGATTTTTTTCGTTTCGATTGGAAGGCACAACGTTGGAATTTAATTGTAGTTATAGGAACTATTATTGGCGGATTTGTTGCCCATGAATTCTTAACGCTGAATGATGCTGTAGTAATCAATCCAAAAACAGTTGCCGATTTACAAGCGCTAGGTTTTGAAAGTGCTGGAACAGCTTATTTACCCGAAGAATTATTTTCTTTGGATATTTTTACCGATGTAAAAAGTCTTTCCTTGCTAATTCTTGGTGGATTTTTAGTCGGTTTTGGTGCACGTTATGCTGGCGGTTGCACTTCCGGACATGCCATTTCTGGATTGAGTAATTTACAATTGCCTTCACTCATTGCTGTGATTGGCTTCTTTATTGGCGGCTTACTCATGATTCACTTCATTTTTCCTTTACTTTTTTAACTATGAGAACACTAGTATACTTATTGATCGGAATCGTATTCGGAATTACCATGTTTAAGTCGGAAGCAGCTTCTTGGTTTCGCATTTATGAAATGTTCAAATTTGAGTCGTTTCATATGTACGGAATTATTGGTGTTGCCGTAATTTTAGGCGCAATTTTCATCCTATTAATTAAACGCTTTCACATACGATCATTTTACGGAGAAAAAATTCACTTTATCCCAAAACAAAAAACCGTGAAACGCTACTTATTCGGCGGAATTTTATTCGGATTTGGTTGGGCATTGGCTGGCGCTTGCCCTGGACCGATGTTTACCTTGTTGGGCGCAGGATTTTTGCCAATTCTTGTAGTGATTCTTGCCGCATTGTTGGGAACTTTTGTATATGGCTTGTTGAAAGATAAATTGCCGCATTAGTTGGGTGTTAGGTGTTAGAAAAATACTTTTTCATTTTACATTTAGTATTTTATATTTAACATTTCTGCTACGATTATTGTGGGTTGGTCGCTTTGCTCCTGTTATGAGTTTTTTTTGTTGATTTGTTAATTTGTCTATTTGTTTTTTGTCACTCTTAACTCATCACTTTTTAACTCTTAACTGGTTGCTGGTTAACTTTCACTTTATTTCAAAACATAAAAGAGGAAGATTTTTCGTCATATATTAAAAAAACTGTAGTAAAATAACTATTTTGAATACCCAAATGAAAGAGCTATGAAATCTGAAATTAAGTATATTGAATTGAAAAGCGATCATGGTGATCATGGACCTGCATGGATTGGTTTGGTTTCGTTTTCTAAAAGTGGCAAAACGCTTTATTTTAATGATACTGCTTTTCAAAGTTTGGGCGGCAGTGGAATTGCTGGGAATTATTTTGACGTGGAAACAGGCGATGAATATTGGATTTCAAATCCTAAGAAAAATAGGACTGACAGACATCGTTTTGGTGGTGGAACAATTGCTGTAGAGAAACGGATTTTACCTGAGTATCTTAAAATTATTGGAAGTACTGAATTGCCAAAAAATAAATATGAACTTGTTGACGTAGTTGTTGCTGTTCCGAAAGAACGAATTACCGCTTTAGAGAATGAGCGCTTGGATCCGATTGAATTTGATGAGCGACTTCATTTTAAAAAACCGAACGAACTTACTATTGATGAACTTAATTTTCTGATTGAAGATTTGAATGGTAGTGAAGAGAATGCTATGTATAAAAAATCACGAAAAAGCATTAAAAAAAGACGCTTTGAGTTGGAGCAGGAATTGGAAAAGCGATAACTTATATCAACTTCTGCGATTTGGCTTTTTGTACCGCTTCCATTTTGTTATGTACTTGTAATTTTCGGTAAATGTTTTCTATGTGTTTACGTATCGTTCCTGAAGAGATGAATAGGTTTTCTGCGATTTCATTGTAATTTAATCCTTTGCTCAATTGCAACAATACATCTGTTTCACGTTTGGTAAGTTTTACCTTTTCTATTTCTTCGTCATTTTCTGTGATTTGAAGTGGATTCCGTAGTAAATTCAACGCTTTTAAAGCAATACTTGGCGACATTGGCGCGCCATCATTCACGACTTCTAAAATGGATTTGTGAATCTTTTCCGCGTTGATTTCTTTCAACAAATAACCATCTGCGCCTGCTTGAATGGCTTTAAAGATATGTTCTTCATCATCAAAAACTGTCAACATGATAATTTTGATTTGCGGATGCTTTTCTTTGATGATTTCTGTCGCTTTGATTCCATCCATTTCTGGCATTTGAATGTCCATTAGAATCACATCTACATTATGATTTTCTTCAATTTTTCCAACCATTTCTGCACCGTCAACCGCTTTAAATTTGAACTCAAAATCTTCAAAGAACGATAGCTTTTCTATCACTGCTTTGGCTAAAAAATGATTGTCTTCCGCTATGGCAATTTTAAGTTTCATGGTGTTGGGTTTTGATTGTTAGTTAACATACTTTTTCATTGTACATTTTGAGTTTTCATTTTATATTCCTGCTTCGATTGTTATGGGTTAGTCGCTTTGCTCCCGTTGTGAGTTGTTTTCAATTTTAAAACTTCGTTGTTCGTCAATTTGCTTATTTGTTGTTTGTTAAACACTTTTTCATTGTACATCTCGACTGCGCTCGATGTGACACATTGAGCATTTTACATTTTTCACTTAAAGCATTAATTTTTCACATCCAACGCATCACGTAAAGCATTTCCAATTAACATAAATGCCATTACCAAACTCATGATGGCAATTCCTGGAATGATCGCTAAATACGGTTTTCCAAGAATGATATAACTGTAATGATCTTTAATCATTGCGCCCCAACTTGGCATTGGTGGTTGTGCTCCGATTCCTAGAAAACTCAATCCACTTTCTATCAAAATAGCAGCTGCAAAGTTGGCTGCCGAAATTACAATGACAGGCGCCATAATGTTTGGCAATATGTGTTTGATGATGATTCTAAAGTCATGATACCCCAACGCACGCGCTGCAGTGACGTATTGCATCTGTTTTATGCTTAATACTTGCCCACGCACAATTCGCGCCACTTCTACCCACATGGTGAGTCCGACGGCGACAAATACTTGCCAAAAGCCTTTTCCTAGCGTAAGCGTAATCGCAATCACTAATAATAAAGTCGGAATGGACCATGTAACGTTGATAATCCACATGATAACGGCATCTACTCTACCTTCAAAATAACCTGCTAAGGCGCCTAACGAGATTCCGATGATGAGCGAAATGAATACCGCGACAAATCCTATTGTAAAGGAAATTCGCATACCAACAAGCATTCTGCTCAACACATCACGGCCGTATTTATCGGTTCCTAAGTAAAAGGTTTTTTGTTGAATGAATTGCGCAGGAATATCACTCGCTTGTGTTAGTGTTGGAAAGGAACTTAGCGGAATTTCCTTTTCAATTCCTGTAACAGCTTCATCTGTATATTCTGTGATGAACAGTTGATTGTTATCTATTCGATAGTTTGTAATTGGAATTTCTTCAGC
>CAZHSA010000147.1:0-8842 GCA_964535135.1 uncultured Kordia sp. | reverse complement strand
TGATAGTATCATATGATACTATAATGATATTTTTAAGGTTTTTCTTTCTGTTAAAGAAGTTATATCTTTCGTATTATTTAGTTTAATATTAATCAACTAAGCTTTACTTGTATGGAAGCAAAACATGAAATACTTCTTGAGTTTTATAAGAAGCATGAAAATTCAATGCTAAATCATGAATCTCAGCGCGCAAGTATGACTAACATAATTCTAACCATTTCCACAATATTGACAGCAGTAATAACTACAGTGGATGTAAGTCTTGAAAAGATTATCTTATCAGTTTTACTCTTGATATTAGGTTTATTTGGAAGTATATTTTCTATTAAGCATTATGAAAGGTTTTCATGGCATTTGTTCTGTAGTAGATTGT
The DNA here is from genome assembly GCA_964535135.1 of uncultured Kordia sp. Classification (GTDB taxonomy): domain Bacteria; phylum Bacteroidota; class Bacteroidia; order Flavobacteriales; family Flavobacteriaceae; genus Kordia. The sequence continues at coordinate 8,469 of CAZHSA010000147.1, read as the reverse complement.
ATAAAGAAAAAATTCATGAAGATTTTCCTGACACGAACATTGATAAAAACTTAGCTAGAAAAAAAATTAAAGAAAGGTTTGGATGGATACATAAATCACGCCTATATAAATATTGGATTTCTATTCAAATTATTATATCCATTATAGGTTTAATACTGACAACACTTTCTACTATACAATATTTCAGTAGTTGAAAAAAATAAAAAAGGAACGCAGGGCGCGTTCCTTTTTTTGGGCAATATCAGTATTATTTACAATTACTCCACGATAATAAACTCGATTCTACGGTTTGTCTCGTGTTGCGCCTCTGTACATGTTGATCCGCAATCTACTAACGGTTGCGATTCACCATATCCATTAGAAATCACACGGCTGGCGTCTATACCTTTTGCTAACAAATAAGCTCTTGCTGCTGTAGCTCTTTTGTTAGACAACTTGTTGTTGTAGCTCGCTCTACCTCTGTTGTCGGTATGCGCGTTGATTTCAATTTTCATATTTGGGTTCTCATTGAATACTTCTACAATCTTGTTTAAAGATAATGTAGACTCATCTTTAAGAATCCATTTGTTATAATCAAAATAGATATTCTCAATTTTAATTACTGTTTTTTCTTCTTCTACTACGATTTCAGCTTTTGCTTGTGGCAACTTAATCGTAAGTTCATGCTTAAAATCATCACCTCTAAAAGATTCAAATTCTTCTTCCGTTGCAATGAAACCATCTTTTGAAGCATTTAATGTGTAAGAGTTATAAGGAATCACTGTAGTTGTGAAAATTCCTTTCTCATCAGATGTGATTTTGTCAACTACACGACCATACGAATCTACTACTGTTACGGTAGCATTTGGTAAAATCATGTTTGTTTTATAATCAACAACCAATCCTTGTAATACTTGTGTTGTTTTTACTCTTTTAAAGTAGTAAATGTCGTTTCCACCTTTTCCACCAGCACGGTTTGAAGTGAAGAAACCAGAATTTGACTGATCCATTAAGAAACCAAAATCATCTTCTGTGCTATTTAAAGAACTTCCCATGTTTACAGGGAAATTGAATTTTCCATCAATAATTTTACTTTCAAATACGTCCAATCCACCTAAGTTATAGTGACCGTTAGAAGAAAAGTATAAAGCACTATTGTCTCCCATTACATACGGATACTTTTCGTCTTTGTGTGTATTAATCTCGCTTCCTAAGTTCTTTGGTTCAGCATATGTTCCATCTTCGTTAATTGTAACTGAAAATAAATCATATCCACCTTTAGATCCTGGTATGTTTGATGAAAAGTAAATCGTTTTGTTGTCTGGCGATAGTACAGGATTTTCGATAGAATAGCCTTCTACGTTGAATGGTAACATTTCAAAATTTGTCCATTCGTATTCTGGCATTTCTGCTCTGAATATCTTTAAATTGTGTTGTCCGTTTTCTTCAACACTTCTTGTGAAGTATACAATGTTTTGAGCATCATTTAAAGCAACAGAACCTTCGTGGGTTTCTCTAGTATTGATAGCTCTAGAAAAATTCACTAAGTTTTTAATATCACCTTTCTGATTTAAGTCTCCACAATATAAATTGTGAAATCCTTCGTTTGTGTTTTTGTCAACCTTTGTAAAGAACGCCCCAATTTTCTTTGCAGATGACACAATCACTTTATCTCTAAAGAATGCAGTTGCATGCTCTGAGTATTTAGTGTTGATATTAAGATTTTTGAATTCGTACATGAATCCGTTTGGATCCAATGCTTTGATTGCGCGGTTTTCAGCGTCTTTTTCGGCTACATTGCTGTAGATTTCACTAGTCTCAATCGCTTCTGCCTCTGGCCCTTGTGCAGTTGCGAAAGTTACTGTGAATAACGCTCCAAGTGCGAGCGTCATCTTTGTAAACTTTCTCATTTTTGAGTTAGGTATTGTACTATTGTTAATAATCTGATAACGTAAATATAAAACGGGTTTTCAGTTACCTGCATTTTTTTAGATGAATGACATGAATTTCCGATAAGAAGTATAAAACGCTGAAACTACAGAAATAAAAACAGGTGTTTTCCCCTGTAGAAAAGGGCTATTCCCTTGATTTGTAAAGGGTAAGATTACTGATTCATTTGGAGTAAATCATCCAAATATATGCGCTGATTTGATAAGCGAGGAATTTTATGTTGTCCGCCAAGTTTGTCATTTTTCTTTAACCATTCATAGAACAATCCTGAGCGTGCTACATTTAATTTCAAACTATTTAAAGTCATGTTGTTAAAACGTTTTGCTTCGTAGTCTGAATTGATATTTTGAAGTGCTTCATCAAGTAAGAACGCAAATTCGTCAATGTTTTCGGGAGCTTTGTTAAACTCAATAATCCACTCGTGCGCGCCTTTTTCGCCATCGTGCATAAAAATTGGTCCCGCAGTATATTCGGCAATTTTTGACTTTGTGGCAGTACACACTCTTCTCAACGCATCTTCTGCGTTTTCAATGATTAATTCTTCACCAAAAACATTGATATGGTGTTTGGTTCTGCCTGTAACTTTCACACGATACGGATCTGTAGAAGTAAAACGGATGGTATCACCAATCATATAACGCCACAAGCCACCATTTGTGGTAATTACGACAGCATAATTTTGATCGATCTCAACTTCCGATAACGGAATTACTTTTTGATGTGGCGTATGGAAAGTTTGCATCGGAATGAATTCATAAAAAATACCGTAATCAAGCATGAGTAATAATTCATCAGAATCATTTCGGTCTTGAATGGCAAAGAAACCTTCTGAAGCATTGTAAATTTCATAGTATTTAAAATCGTTACTCGGTAACAAATTTCGATATTGCTCTTCATACGGAGCAAAACTTACGCCGCCATGAAAATACGCTTCCAAATTAGGCCATACTTCAAACAGATTGGCTTTCTGCGTCTGTTCTAATACCTCATTCATCAACACCAACATCCATGAAGGAACGCCTGCCAAACTCGTTACATTTTCACGTAAAGTTTCTTTAATAATCGCATCAATCTTGGTTTCCCAATCGCCCATAAGCGATACTTTACTACTTGGCGTACTACTAAATTCCGCCCAAAGCGGTAAATTATCAATTAAAATTGCAGATAAATCGCCGTAATACGTGCCGTTTTGTTCGTATAATTCTTTACTTCCGCCCAAGCGTAAACTTTTTCCATTAAATAATTGTGCGCCAGGATTGTTGTTTAAATACATGCACAACAAATCTTTACTAGCTGCATAATGACAATATTCCAACGAAACATCCGTGACCGGAATAAATTTACTTTTTGCATTTGTAGTTCCGCTCGATTTGGCAAACCACTTAATCGGTTTGGGCCAAAAAATATTCGATTCGCCTCTACGCGCACGTTCAATCATTGGTTGAATGTCCTCGTATGTAGTTACAGGAATACGTTCGGTAAAGGTTTTGTAATTGGTAATGGTTGGAAAATCATACTGTTTGCCGAGTTCCGTTTTTTTGGCAGTCGAAATTAAATTCATAAGTAACTCTAACTGAATCTCGTTTGGATTTTCTAAAAAATGCTCAATCTGTGAGATCCGCTTTTTTAAAAACCAAGAAGCGATAGAATTTACTAATGGTATCGGCATGGTGTGTTATGGTTATTCGGTTGTGATTTTAGCTGTTAAAATATGGCTACTCGCGAAAAGTTTGTTACTTTCGTTACTGCTTTTCTTTAGCATGTAAACTTACTTTAATTGATTAAAAATAGCAAAAAACTTTAATGATGTACAAAGGTGTTTTAACAAAAATGCAAACTGAGTTTGGAAATCCGATTCAATATTACCTAAATTTTGAAGATGATTTCTTGAATATGAACCAATTACTTGATAAAACACTGCGTCTGGATTTTGAGAAATTTGAATGCCTAAATTGTCATTTAGATAAAGAAATTTACCGTCAAGGGTTTTGTAAGAGCTGTTTTTTTGAGATTCCAACGGCAGGCGATTGGATTATGCGACCTGAATTGAGCACCGCACATTTAGATATTGAAGATCGCGATTTGGAGTATGAAAAGAAAGTACAACTGCAACCGCATATTGTGTACTTGGCATTGTCTAGCGAAGTAAAAGTGGGCGTTACTAGAAAACGCCAAGTGCCTACACGTTGGATTGATCAAGGAGCGATAAAAGCCGTAGAAATTTTGGAAGCGCCCAACAGATATGTGGCTGGAATTACGGAAGTTGCGCTAAAATCGTTTGTTTCTGACAAAACGAATTGGCGAAAAATGCTGCAAAATCTCAATGAAGATGCTGATTTGACAGCCAAACGAGAAGAACTTAAACAATTTATACCAGCAGAAGCACAAGATTATTTTTTAGCGAATAGAGAAGTAGTGGAACTAGATTTTCCTGTGCTTTCGTATCCGGAAAAAGTAAAAAGCTTAAACTTAAGCAAAACACCAAACTATGAAGGTGTGTTAAAAGGCATCAAAGGGCAATATTTAATTTTTGAAGATAACACGGTGTTCAACGTACGCGGAAATGAAGGTTTGGTAGTCAGTTTGTCTATTCGTTGATTTGTTTTTTTGTGAATTTGTCAATTTGAAAATGAGCTGATTGTTTTTAAGTGAATCGTCGCAGCCAATTTAAAATTCAACATTCAACATTTAGCATTTAAAATTTCGGAGAGCTTATCACAAATAATTTCGCTTTCAAAGAATATTCTTTTTTGTTACTAGATTTCCTTAGAAGGTATCTCAATTCTCATTACTAATTTCTCACTACTTTTTTAAAGTTTTGTCACGAATTTTCTCGCTTCACAGCCAATTTAACATTCAATATTTAGCATTTAAAATTTATGTTTATAACTACTTCTCGTTACAAATTTCTTATCAGAAATTCACTCGAAGCGACGTTTGTGTTTCGTAGTTCTAATCGTCAGATCGAGTGATTTTTCGTAGAAAAATAGTATCGAGATCTACTTTGATACGCTAAGTTTTGTTTTAGCAAATCCACAAAAAACAAACAAACAACAATCAATTCACAGAATCCTTTTTCTTTTCGTCTTCTTTCTTCTTTTTACGATTTTTCAAAAATCCACCCAACACACTTTTTACATCATTAACAGTAGAATTTGGCGTAGTTACGGTAGAATCTTTTTTCTTATCATTCCCTAAAATAGATCCCAAAATGTCATCTACTTGATCGTTTCCTGTCTTAATATTTCCTAAGGCTTCTTGCGCTTTAATTTTGACCAATTTTGTCGCTAAATCTTTAGTAGCGCTTGCCAAATCGGTTGTAAAGTTTGGACTGGTAAAGTTGCCCGTAATTTTTCCAGAAATAGGAATAGCGATGTTTTTAGCTTCTTCCGATTTGATTTGTGAAAGCAAGCTTGTCACTTCCGAACCTAAGTATTTCGCAGGAATCTGAAAGGTAGCGTTGTAGTTTAACGATTGATCAAATCCGTGACTTCCGTCTACGGTAATTTCAATGTCTTTATAATTGAACGAAAACGGCTTTACGCTTACTTTTCCATCGTCAAAAGACAACTTCGCTTTGATGTCGTCAATGTCAATTTTGTTCAGATCAATAAAGGTAAGTTTATCATTAATTGTATTGAAAAAATCAATATTGCTCGATTTTAGTGTTGTTGTGAGTAATTCCGCGAAAGCGTTTCCTGAAATCGTCGTTAAATTTGGCGTATAGCTTTGACTCAAATCACCTTTTAACGAAATATTCGTATTCAACTTTCCATCCAATGCTTTGGCAATTGGCGCAATGGTTTGCAGCAACTCTAATCCGTTGAATGATTTAGAAACATCAAACGAATTCATGCCTACATCCATTGCAAAAGTTGGCGTGTCATTTTTGGTAGAAACCAATCCGTTCAACGTAATTTTTCCATCAAACACATCGGAAGTTACATTCTCTAAAATAGCGTCTCCATCGTCCAAAGCTAAACTTCCTTTTACATTTGTAAGCTCAATAGTATCGTAAAATACCTTTTTGGAATTCACGCTAATATTACAATCTAAAAACTTCGGAATTTTTAAAGCTTCTCCTTGCTGAACTTCCGTATTCTCATTTTCGCTTCCTTCTTCGCTAGCCACCATAAAATCACTTACGTAAAAAGCAGTTGAGTTCACGTTAAAATTTCCTTTAAGCTTATCTTCATTAAACAAAAATCCTAATAAATTATCAATCGTTCCTGTAGCGTTAAAATCACTTTTTCCGCTTTGGGCGTCAAATTTTTTCAGTGAAATTCTTCCAGGGACAAAAGTGATAGCTGCTTCCGAAATGGCAAGCGGATTTACAACATCTTTCGAAGAAAATAAAAAGTCAGACAAGGTTATGTTTCCTGTGTTTTTGATGCGATTGTATTGCTCGTTTTCAAGTGCATTTAGGTCAAAATTTGTGGTCAAATTTGCATCTAAAATTCCGCTTAATTCTTTATTAAGTTCTATCGGATACGCTTTAGAAATATTTCCTAAATCCAACCTTCCTTTAATAGTTGCATTTACTTTCGGATTCGTCATGAGCTGTGAAAGCGTTCCGTTGCCGCGGAAAGAATCTTCGTCAATCTTAAACGCCAAATCATTAATATTGATATAGGTATCTGCTGTTTTTCCTGTCGTATTTTTTAATTGTGCATTGATGTTGATATTTTGTACGCTCTTCGGCAGATCGGGATATTTAAAAGATGCATTGTTCGACACGACTTGAATGTCAATTTTTGGAATATATGTTTCATCTACAATTCCTTTGATTTCTCCAGAAACTTTAAAATCTCCTGTCGTTTGTACGTCACTAATATTCTTAGCATACGCTTCAGGAATGACCGCTAAAAAGTTTTTAAAATCAGAAGAAGGTGTATTCAATTTTAAGTCAATTTCTTGCGAATTTGGATTGATTTGCACAAAACCATCAAACGTTAGTGGCAATTTGTTAATCAATGCTTCATTCTCTAAAAATGTGTACTTTCCGTTTGTCAAATCCATACCAATTAAGGCGTCTAGTGCAACTTGCTGCTGATTGATATACGTCATATCGTCCAGCGCAAACGAAACCAATGCATTTGTGGTTGTTTCCAATTCGGAAGTCGCCAACGAAAAGTCGCCAAAACCTTCATGTTGTAAATTTTCAACGGTTACATACGTTTTACTGATAGCATCGTGATAGTTGATGTCTGTGTTGAGAATGTGATAGGTATCTATTTGAAACTTAAAATCGGAACTTTCCGAAGTCGTTTCTCCCGTTTTAGGCGTTTCACTCGGTTTTGCAATATCATAATTGGCATTTCCTGCTTCGTCTACTTCAATATTAAGTTTGGCATTTTCAATCGTAAAACTATAAATCTGAATGGCTTCATTTTCGCCTTTAAAAAGTTCGCCAATACCAGTCGTTACAGCAACTTCTTTTCCATAAAAAAGCGTATCGTTTTCAAAAGGTGCGTTATTGATCACTGAAACATCTTCCAGTACAATAGAAGCTTTTGGGAAATTACGAAAGAAACTAATATCTGCAGCTGCAAAATCAACACGTGCATTGACGTTTTCATTAATGCTGTCTTTTACCATCGCTATAATTTTATCTTTAAAAAGATACGGCGTGGCAATTAAAGCGATGATGAGAATTAGCAATGTAATTCCTGTTCTTTTTAGTATTTTTTTCACGTTCATAGTCTGGCTTTTTTTTAACACTTCCAATAACGTGAAATCTGAAAAAATCACTGTTAAGAAGTTGATAAATTTTCTCGATTGAATCGATTGCGTTAAAGAAAAACGCATTTGAGACCAAAATTCGACCAGACCTAAAAAAAGTAGTTTATTTTTCGGGAGTTGCAGTCGCGTAATCGTCTAAGTCAATCTCTTCACCAATTTTCAAGCCAAAACGTTTTCTGAAGGCATATACAATTAAATATAAAAAGGGTGTGTCAATAAAAGCGATGATAATTTTGAAGATAACACCAGCGGCGATTAAGCCAAAATAGCGTTCCCAAGCAATCAATCCAAAAGAACAAAGCAGCGTAATTACAGAGAAAGTATCTACAAATTGAGAAGCGAACGTAGAGAAGTTGTTTCGCAACCATAAATGTTTTCCTTTGGTGAGTCGTTTCCAATAATGATAAATCTGAATATCAATAAACTGCGCAAATAAATACGCCATCATAGACGCCAAAACCGCTAAAGGTGCGTTTCCAAAAACTTTGACAAACATTCCATCATTTACGGGCGACCAAGATGTTGCTGGAACAGTTTTAGAAATATAGATAATTCCCAACGAAAACACAGAGGCAAAAATTCCTGCTACAACCACTTGATTGGCTTTCTTTTGGCCATAAATCTCAGAAATGGCATCTGTAATTAAAAAAGTGAGCGGATATGGTAACAATCCTACAGAAAGTTCAAAAAGATTTTCCCCAAAAACTTTAATATCTACAGGATACCAATAGAAAAATTTCTGAAAAATTAAGTTCGAAACAACTAATGAAGTGATGAATAATGCTGCAAGATACAGGT
>CAZHSA010000146.1:0-8864 GCA_964535135.1 uncultured Kordia sp. | reverse complement strand
TCATATACCCATTGGTTCATTTGCTTCCAAAGCGCTACCGTTTCTGAATCGCCAGCTTCCCATTTACGCAACATTTCTTGCGCTTCAAGTAAAATTGGAGCTTGCTTTTTCGCTTCTTCTTCCGAGGTTCCATCAGCCATGAGCTGTGCAATTTCTTGCTTATAAACACTATCAAACTTTACATAGTAATTCCCAACAAGCTTATCGCCTTTTAATCCTGTAGATTCTGGAGTTTCACCGTTTCCGTAACGTTTCCAAGCCAACATGGATTTACAAATATGAATTCCACGATCGTTGATGATTTGTGTTTTGTATACTTTTTTGCCTGAAGCTTTAATGATTTCCGCCACACTAAATCCTAACAAATTGTTACGAATGTGACCTAAGTGCAATGGCTTGTTTGTGTTTGGTGAAGAATATTCAACCATCACAGCACGCGCATCTGCTACAGGAGTTTCATGTCCAAATGTATTATTTTGGATACTATTCGCGAAGAAGTTTAAATAATACGCATCGTCAATGACCAAGTTTAAGAACCCTTTTACCACATTGAAGCGACTTACCTCAGCGACATTTGCTACTAAATACTGTCCTAACTCCTCTCCGAGTTGTGCAGGATTCATCTTTTTAACGCGTAGCATCGGAAATACCACAATAGTGATATCGCCTTCAAAATCTTTTCGTGTCGCTTGAAACTCAACTTCTTCTAAAGTTGCGCTGTACAAGGTTTCAAATGCTTCTTTGACTTTTGCCGTTAATACTTCTTGAATATTCATGATCTCAAAAAAATTTAAGATGCAAAGATATCAATTATTGACAATGAATGACGAAAAGTAGTAGAGATAATTTGGATTTACAAACTCGTTAAATCTTCCAAGGTTTTATTTTCTAAAACGGCTAACATATTGTCGCGCACTTCGAGCATGATATGATGCAATCCGCATTGGGTTTCATCCTTGCAATCGTCACATTTTTCGTAGAAGTTTAAGCTTACACATGGCAACATGGCAATTGGACCTTCTAAAATTCTAATGAGCGCAGCTACTTTGATCTCACTTGGAGTTTTAATCAAATAATAACCGCCGCCTTTTCCTTTTTTAGAACCTAATAAGCCGTTGTTTTTGAGTTGTAGCAGAATTGCCTCTAAGAATTTTTTAGAAATATTCTCTTCGGTCGCAATTTCAGAAATCAATACGGGCGCATCATCGCCTTTTTTGGCAATGTAACTTAATGCTTTTAATCCGTATTTTGTTTTTTTAGAAAGCATGTGACTATTTTTCTAAGATGTGTGAACATGTTTCGAGGCATTCCAATCTTGTGCGTAAAAATAAATGGTTGTTGCTTAAAAACAAAAGTATTCACAGATTATCTGTCAATTTTCATCATTTCTTCTAAAAACACATACTTTTTATTATTTTTTCACACCTTTTTTATCATTTTTTTAAAAAACACTGCCGTAGAATAGACTCAGTTATTTTTGCACTTTAGTAGAAAACTAGTTTAAACTACATCTACACGACGGGAAAAATTATTTCAATATTGCTGTTAATTCGCTTATTTTTTTGGCAAGAACACTTCCGCCATCATGCAACGCGCACTTCCGCCGCCACATGTTTCAATAGTTTCTATAGAACTTGATAGTATTTTGCAGTGTTTTTCAATGCTCGCAATTTGATTTTTTGTTAAAGAATCATACGCAGATTGACTCATCACTAAATACGGTTCGTCATTGGCGCCTTTTACTTGCAACATGTTCCCCGCAAATTTTGTTACTTGTTCCTCCGTGATTCGGATGATTTCTTTTCCATCTTGCTTGAGATGTTTTTCTACATTTTTTCGCTCTTTTTTATCATCAATACAATCCAAACAAATTACAGCAAAAGTTTCTGCCAAGCACATCATTACATTGGTATGATAAATGGCTTTTCGCTTTCCGTCAACAGTTTGATTGGCAACAAATATAACTGGCGAATATTCAAAATCTTCACAGAATTCAATGAACAATTCTTCGTCTGCTCTCGGAGATAATGCGCAGTATGCTTTTCTGTTGACTCTATCGAGCGCCATACTTCCTGTACCTTCTAAGAAAACACCTTCATCTTCTCCTGACGTATAATCAACAACATTTTCAATGTGAAAACCTTGTGTTTCCAATACTTCTAATGCATCTTCTCTACGTTCTAAACGACGGTTTTCAGCAAACATTGGGTAAATACCAACGTTTCCGTTTTCGTGAAAAGAAATCCAGTTGTTTGGAAATATAGAATCGGGCGTATCCGGCACTACCGTATCTTGAATTACGACTACATGAACACCTATTCCTCGCAACTTTTCTACATATACATCAAATTCTTCTTGTGCTTTTTGTTGTATTGTTTTAGGTTGCAAATTGTCAATAGTTTCCTGATAGTAATTGTTTACAGCCGTTTGTTCGTTCATTCGAAACGCAACGGGACGTACCATTAAGATGGCATTGGTAATTTGCTGCATTATAGTGTACTTTATTAAGATTTTTAACGGTCGTAAAATTACATAAAAACTAAAAAAAAGCTAGTTTAATTTTACTTTTTTCAATGAAAGCTTCAAAAAGTTATCAACCTTTCAAATATACTCCTAATTTTAAATGAATTTGATGTAATTTTCTTTCACAAAAAATGTCATAATTACTTGATAGATTTCGTAATTAACTGAATGTCAGTTTTTTATTTTTCTGTGATTAAATTGTTAGAGTTGATAGGTAAATCCGGCGTGGTATGCAAAGCCTTGAAATACGTTTCGTCCGTCAATAACATACGATGGTGAAATGTAGATTCCTGATTTTTTGGAGAGTGGAAAATGATAGGTTCCACCAACTTTATGAAACGTTACACCTAATTCTCTGAAGTTTTGTGGAAATGGCGTCCCACGATAGTCAATTCCGCCAAAAGCGTATTGAAAGTCATACCAAAAATCGAAATAACTTTTGGCACTTGCTTTTCCAATCTTTAGTGAAAACGGGAAACTGTTTGGCACTTCTTCAAATTTGAAAGAAAATCCACTTTGTACATTGGCAAACCAACCTGATTGTTTTTGATAATGCAATAACGCGCGTGTTTCTAGTATTTTGGCTTGTTGCCCTAAATCGTTGAGTCCGCCAACGCGATAATCGCTGACATTTGTGGAAAATCCTGTCGCAAATGAAAGCTCAAGTTTAGAGGTTTCTCGTTGTTGTTGAAAAGCTCTATATTTTAAAAAGATTTGCGCATCTTGCAATCCATTTTGTTCTCCGCTTGATAAGTAAGGTAACGAAGCTTGCACATTAAAACGATCACTGATTCCGTAGATTCCGAAGATAGAAACGCTGTATAAATTCCGACTGAGATCGCTTTTTACACGACCGATGAAATAGTTTTTAGAGTCTTCAAATCCTCCACCTAATACCAGCGTTGTTGCTCCTTTTTTATTGTAGAATCCGCTAATGGCTCCTTGTGCCATCCCGCTAAGGGAAAAACTTAAAAATAAAACGAATACACAAAATTGTAACATCTTTTTTCTCATCACTTTTTATTTATAAGAGTGGTCTGCAAATGCATAGAAAACTTACTTTTCTCGAATTAATGGCATCGTGCTACAGCGTAATAAACCTTCTTGCTTAGCAATTTCTGCGTACGGAACTTTTTCTACGGTAAATCCTTGTGTTTCTAACCACGTGTTTAAGCGTGTAAAGTTTTGCTCAGAGATGACTACTGTTGGAGAAATGGAAAATACATTGCTATTCATGTTGTACATTTCTTCTTTCGTGATTTCGAAAATGTTTTCTTTTCCGAATAAATTGACCAACCATTCATATTCTTCTTCCACCAAAAAACCATTTTTATGCAAGATGGCTTTGTTGGTTCCGATCGGTTGAAAACAGCAATCTAAATGCAATGCGTTTTCTTTCGGTTCTGTGTTGGATTTACGCAGTTCGAATGCTTTTACCGTTTTGTGCGGAAAGAGTTCTTGCAACGCTATGACTGCATCCGTATTGGTTCTTGCTGTGATATACGCTGGATAGTCTTCCCCTGAGTACGTTCCTACAAAAATATAATCGCCCCAAGGCATCACATCGCCACCTTCTACGTGCACTTCTTCGGGTAAGGTGATCACATTTTCAGGATTTATTTGATCTATTACATGTTGAATTGCCTCAATTTCACGATCGCGATCTGGCAATATGTTCGATTTCACGAATTTGTTTTCAATGACAAAAGCAATGTCTCTTGAAAAGATTTGATTGTAATCTTGAATGACTTTCGGTCTGAATACTTGTACATCGTATTTTTTAAAAACCTCAGCAACTGCTTCCATTTCGGGAATCATATCTTTTTCTAGTGGATAGGTTCCTGCAAGCACGTGTTGTTTGGATTTTGGATCGTAACAATCTGCTGCTTTTGGCGTAGGTCCACAACTTTCGGCAGTTCCCAGCACAACTGCTTTTAGTCTAGAGGTTTCATCGTTTACGTATAATTCTAACATCTGATTTTGGGTATGGTGTATAAAGTAAAAAAGCTTCACAGATATGAACATCTGTGAAGCTTTTGAGTGTTTTGTGTTGTTTTATCTATTAGAGATTGTTTTGAATTCTCTGTGATTTTCTCCAATATATATTTGGCGTGGACGTCCAATTGGTTCTTTGCGCAAGCGCATTTCTCTCCATTGTGCAATCCATCCTGGCAAACGTCCTAGCGCAAACATTACAGTGAACATTTCTGTTGGAATTCCCATGGCTCTGTAAATGATTCCAGAGTAGAAATCTACGTTTGGATATAGTTTTCTGTCTACAAAGTATGGATCTTCTAGCGCTTCTTTTTCAAGTCCTTTTGCAATGTCTAAGATTGGATCTTCTACACCTAAGTCTGCCAATACTTCATCCGCCGCTTTTTTGATGATCGTTGCTCTTGGATCAAAGTTTTTGTAAACTCTGTGTCCGAATCCCATTAAACGGAACGGATCGCTTTTGTCTTTGGCTTTTGCCATGTATTTTTTAGTATCGCCGCCATCCGCTTTGATTGCTTCTAACATTTCTAATACTGCTTGGTTAGCACCTCCGTGCAATGGTCCCCAAAGTGCAGAGATTCCAGAAGCCAACGAAGCAAATAATCCAGCGTGAGATGAACCTACAATTCGTACCGTTGATGTAGAACAGTTTTGCTCATGATCTGCGTGCAGAATTAATAGTTTGTCTAACGCATTTACCACAATCGGATTTAATGTGTATTCTTCATTTGGTTGCTTGAACATCATTTTGAGTACGTTTTCTACGTATCCTAATGACGAATCGCCATAATCTAGTGGTAATCCTTGTTTTTTACGCATCGTCCAAGCTACTAATACTGGAAATTTTGCTAGTATTCTAACAATTGCCTTGTACATGTCTTCTTCTGAATCTACATTTACAGAAGATGGATTGAACGCAGTTAGTGCATTTGTCAGAGATGCTAAAACGCCCATTGGATGTGCGCTTTTTGGAAATGCGTCTAAAATTTTCTTTACATCATCATCAACGATAGATTGTGATTTGATGTCTTTGTGAAATTTTGCTAGTTGTTCGTCATTTGGCAATTCACCAAAAATTAACGCATACGCAACTTCTAAAAAGTCTGCTTTTTCAGCTAAGTCTTCGATGGCATATCCTCGGTAGCGAAGTATTCCTTTTTCTCCATCTAAAAACGTAATGGCACTTTCGCAAGAACCTGTGTTTTTGTATCCTGGATCAATGGTAATAATTCCTCCTGTGGCACCTCTTAATTTTTTGATGTCAATGGCAAGTTCATTTTCTGTTCCTTTAATGATTGGAAACTCATATTTTTCACCATTTATTTCTAACGTAGCTGTGGTATCTGACATATTTTCTATTAAATATTTTTTGTTTTTATCTGGTTTGCTAAATTACGAAATATGTCGCGATTTATGAAAATACTTTACAAAGGATTTAACAATTAAAGTATCTATAAAACTTATGATAAAAATAAATGATGTTAATGCTTAAAAATGCCATCATTTTTTGATAGAAGTCTTTTTTTGTGTACAGCTTTTATTTGTTGGATATTTTACATCTGTTTTTTTGTTTTTTATTCGTTTTGAGGAAGTTGTTCTACGATTTGATAGGTACTAAAGTTTAGAAAGTTTCCAGGATGCGCTAGTACGTTTTGTAGGATTAGCGGCGTATCTGGGTTTGTACCTGTGTATTGTGTGCTTCCATCCATGTTAACGTCATTTACTTCGTAACCACTTACTGTAAACGTTGGAAAGTTTAGGAAGTTGTCAGGATCATTTAGTACTGTTGAGAGAATGGCTGGCGCATCAGGATTGGTTCCTGAGTATTGCACAACACCATCACCATTTACATTTCCACACCACATTCCTACCGTATTTGCGGGCATACCAAAGGTCGTTTGTGCGTTTGCACCATGGGTAATTTGGTTGTTACCATCTGTAAAATCTACAGCAGTGACCATATTTGTAAAAGAAATAGTCATGTTTGACATGATGCCTAAATGGTTTCTGTGCTTTATAACGACATAGTAATCGCCTGGCGCGCGCGCAAAGCTTACTGGAGTTGACGTATTGTCTGAAAGTGCCTCTACAATGTCTCCATCGCGTTGTAATAGTGCAGATTTGCCATTTAAGACCACTGATGGATTTGCGGCGTCTCGGAGTTCTACCCAAATCCAATCGACAATTTTATCTTGTCCGGTAGCCGTGAATACAGGATCTGTTGCTAGAATGGCCGTCGCATCTGCATATGGACTTACGGTTAAGATATGATTGTTATCTTTTAAATCGGTTCGCATAAAGCCATCTGTATTTTGCAGCATTGCGCCTTGCAGGTATACTTTTGCCGCCAACTGAATAGGATTTCCGCAGTATTCGCTAAAACTTGTTGTGGATTCAATAAGTGTCCAATTGGCAGTACTGTATGCAGCATCATCAACTTGTACACAAAATAAATCTACATTTCCTAATGTAATAAACGTCGTTACGTTGGTATTGTTTCCGTTTTGCACATTCAACCCTATCATTGCGGAATTGTCTGCAATTAGGCTTGTTAGATTGGTATTAGCACTTAAATCAACTTCGCCCAAGAAGTTTAAGCCACAGTTTAAGATTTCTAAGGCTGCAAAGTCTTCTATTCCCGTAAGGTCAAAAATACCAAGATTACGAATGTTTAAGTCGTTTACCGTATTGATGTTTGCTGTAGTTACATAGTCGTCTAAGACAGTATCATATCCTAAATCGATCAACGCTTGTTCAAAGTTATCGTCTGGAACGTAGGTTTGTCCCGGAATTGAGTTGGTAGATACACAGACATCAAAGGTTTCTACTGAGCCTGCGGTATATGTATATACTTGAAGGAAATAAGTATTCCCAATGGTTAATCCAGTTGCTTCACTTTCTAGTGCTTCTAATCCATCTGCACAATAAATAGCGCCGGTAATATTTCCGCAATTGTATGTTTGCGCATCAATGAGTGCATGAAATACTCCTGAATTGAGTCCTGAAGTATTTAAAATTGAAATATTGTGCGTTGTTTCTGTGGCAACAAAACTATACCACACATCTGAAAAGGCGGCTGATGCTCCAAAACATTGCAGTGAGTTGGAATTTGTAGCTTGGTTTAGTGTTCCTGAAACTGTATTGTTACACGTGCCATCACTGATTGGTATTGGAATGGCTTGAAAACATTCGTCATTTTCAACAAAACCGCAATCCGTACTAAAGTTGATTCCAGTGTCTACATCTGTCCAGTTGGTAGTACTGTAGGTTACGTCGTCTACTTGTACACAGTTTAGGTTAGGTGTATTTCGTGTGAAGAAAAATCTAAAGTTTGTATTGTTTCCGTTTTGAACATTGATCCCAGTTAGTGTGTTGGTGTTTTCCGCAAACAAAGCATCAAAAACAAGATGATCAGATAGGTCAATAGATGTTAACTGTGTTCCTGAAACACTCAGAAATTCTAATGCTAGATTTGAACTTATGTCTAATACTGATACTGGGCAATTTGCTATAAATAAATTTGTCAGACTTGGATTATTGGAAAGGTCTAAAGTTGTTATTTGCGTATCACTTATAGATAGTTGTATTAAGCTAGTATTGGTTGATACATCTACGCTTGATATTTGTGTATTTCCAGGAACCGTTAAATCTTCCAAAGCTGTGTTTTGCATAACATTGATAGCTGTAAGTTGATTTTGTTGAAAGTTCACTTTTTCCAATGCTAAGTTTTGCGTAAGATCTACAGTTGTTAAGTTATTATTTCCCGCATTTATAATTTTTAATGCTAAATTTTGCGTGATGTCTAAAGTGGAAAGCGAATTATTTAACACATTTAAGTCTTCCAACGCACTATTTTGTGTTACATTGATAGCTGTTAATTGATTATCAATAGCTAAAAGTACGCGTAATGCTGCAAAATCTTCAATTCCTGTTAAGCTTCCAATACTTCTATTTGACACATCTAATACATCAATGGTATTGATATTTGCTGTTGTTACATAATCGTCTAAGACGGTATCAAAGCCTAAATCAATCAACGCTTGCTCAAAGTTATCGTCTGGCACATAGGTTTGTCCAGGAATATTGAATGTAGATACGCATACATCAAAGGTTTCTGTGTTGTTTGCTAAACTGGTGTATACTTGAAGGTAATATGTATTTCCGACGGTTAAGCCAGTTACTTCACCTTCTAATCCATCGTTACAATAAATTGCATCCGTGATGTTTCCGCAGGAATATGTTTGTGCGTCAATGACCGCATGAAATACGTCTGGAAATGGTCCTGAGGTATTTAGTATTTCAATATTGTGCGTCGTTTCTGTGGCAACAAAACTAAACCAAACATC
>CAZHSA010000145.1:0-8891 GCA_964535135.1 uncultured Kordia sp. | reverse complement strand
GTCCTGTCACCAAGTTTACATGTTAATATAAAACAAGAGGCTGTCTAAAAAGTTCTAAAGTACGTCATTCTGGACTTGATCCAGAATCTCATCAAGTTGATTTTCAACTGTTATTAGAAACCAAATCATACTGAATTAAGTTCAGCACAAGAATTCGGTTTGACGAAGTTGCAACTTTTTAGACAGCTTCTTTTTTATGAGTATGCGCTCTTTACAATCTATCCAATAAATGTTAACTTTTAAAAAAGCTAGGAGAAAAGATAAATAATCTGATTAAATTTACGCTTTAAAACCAAGCTTGTGCCCATAAAACCATTTCCAATAGTTACTTTTCTTTTTTTATTTTTTTGTGTGAATGCTAACGTATATGCACAATATTTAGTGGAAGGAACAGTGATTGATCATGCTACAAATATTCCGTTAGCCAACGCAACTGTGGAAGATGTTGACTCAAAAACAACTGTAATGACAGATGCTAAAGGAAAATTTTCAATCACGGTAAAAACCATAAATACCAAATTAAGCGTTTCTTTAGAAGGATATTATACCCAACTCATTTTTAAAGTAAACAGTGTCAATACAATCGTTGCTTTACAGCAAAAACCAAATGCTCTGGATGCAGTTGTGATCAACGGAATTACGATTGATCAAAAATTAGCGCAAGCCACAGAAACCGTGAGTATTGTGCCCAAAAGTGAAATTTATAGTGAAAATACCGTACAATTAGCGCCCATTTTAAACCGAGTTCCTGGTGTGTTTATGCAAAGTGGTTCACTGAATACAAACCGAATTACCATCAGAGGAATTGGCGCACGAAGTCCATTTGCTACCGCAAACATTCGTGCGTATTATGCTGATATTCCACTAACGGATGGAAACGGCGAATCTGCCATTGAAGATTTGGAATTAGCCGCGATTTCCCGCATGGAAATTCACAAAGGACCTTCGTCAAGCAATTATGGTGTAGGTTTGGGCGGAACGATTTTATTGTATCCTGAATATGCGAAATTTAATGAAACAAGTGCCAATTTATTTACGACGGTAGGAAGTTTTGGATTGTTTAGAACAGTGGCAAAAGTGTCGCATGGTGGCGAAAAAGCCAACGTAAACGTAATCTATAGCAACACACATTCTGATGGATATCGCGATAATAATTCTTTAGACAAAGCAACAGCAACAATTACGTCTAATTGGTTTGTGGATGAAAAAAATGAATTAACGTTTATCGGAAACTATACTACGCTAAAAGCATTCATTCCAAGTTCGTTAAATAGAGAAGATTTTGAAAATTCGCCAAGAAGTGCCGCCACAATTTGGAACAATGCACGCGGATTTGAAGATTTCAAAAAAACATTGTTGGGCGTAAATTGGAGTCATAATTTCAATGAAACCTACACACAGAAAACCAGCGTATTCACAAGTTTTAATAACAATTATGAACCGCGACCTTTTAATATTTTAGAAGAACAAGCAACGACATTCGGAATCAGAACCCGACTTTTAGCCACGAACAACTTTGAAAACAGTTCGTTAAAATGGTCTGTTGGTGGCGAATTGTTCTTTGACAATTACAATGCAAAACAATTTGACAATCTGTATCAAGATTTCCCTGTTGGAACTGGAAGTGTTGCTGGCGATTTGTTATCAAATATTGACGAAAACAGAAACTATTTCAATCTCTTTGCAGAAGCAATTTATGAATGGAAAAAGCTCACCGTAAGTGTTGGTTTGCATCTCAATCAAACAAAATATACGGTGGAAGATCAGTTGAATGCTTCTAGCGAAGAAGACTTTACGTTTGACGCGATTGTGTCTCCCAAATTTGGTGTCAACTATGCCGTTTCAAACAATTTGAATCTTTTTGGAAGTGTAGCACACGGTTTTTCAACACCAACTACGGCAGAAACTTTATTTCCCAACGGCGCGTTCAATCCAAACATAAAAGCAGAACGCGGTTGGAATTTTGAAATTGGTTCTCGTTTTCATACCACAAACAGAAAATTATCAGGTTCGGTGTCCATCTACCGAATGGCAGTGAGCGATTTGCTAGTCAATCGAAGAACCGAAACCGATCAGAATATCACGCTAAATGCAGGAAAAACAGCGCACAACGGAATTGAAGCGGCTGTGTATTATGAACTATTCAAAAATGATATTATTACCATCAATTCGTATGCAAATGCAAGCATTAATGATTTCACGTTCAAAGAATTTACGGAGACAAATGCAAACTTTTCTGGTAATGACTTAACGGGAGTTCCAAAATCTGTTGTAAATTTAGGAATTGAAATCACAAGCCAAAAAGGATTTTATGGACGATTGGATTTTCAAGCGGTTGGCGAAATGCCAGCAAATGATGAAAACACCGTTTACAGTGATGCTTTTGAATTGTTGAATGGTAAAATTGGGTATCAAAATACACTAGGCAGTCAGTTGAGTTATAACATTTCCATCGGCGCCAATAATATTTTTGATACTACATACGCATCGCAATTACAGGTAAATGCCTTTGGAAATGATATCTCGGCGCGTTATTTTTATCCTGGATTGCCGTTCAATATGTACGGTGGCATTCAACTAAACTATCAATTATAAACTAAAAACAACAACCAACATATTATGAAACAGTCAATCAGTTTCCTCTTTTTAGTCAGCTTATTTTTAATTTCTTGTGGAGAAAAGCAAAAAGAAGTCGCTAAAGTTACACCAGCACCTTTCAATCAATTGAAAGCTGTAAAAACCACGAAAGATCAAGAAAACTACAAAGCCGAATTGGTGGTAGATGGTATTGATGTTCCGTGGGGAATGACATGGTTGCCAGACGGAAGTATGTTGGTGACAGACCGTTCAGGAGAATTATATCATGTAAAAGATGGCAAAAAAACGTCTATCACAAATGTGCCAAAAGTATTTGCTAGAAATCAAGGTGGATTGTTAGACATCGCGGCACATCCAAATTACAAAGATAACGGCTGGATTTACATCACGTATTCTTTACTAAAGGAAAAGCAAAAAGGAAGTCACACCGCATTGATCAGAGCAAAATTAGAAAATAACAGCTTGAGTGCGATTGAAACACTATACGAAGGAAGTCCTAATGTAAAAACGGCGCATCATTTTGGTTCGCGAATTGTGTTTGATAAAGGCTACGTGTACTTTACCATTGGCGATCGTGGAAAACGTGATGAAAATCCACAAGACATCACCAAAGATGGCGGAAAAGTATACCGTTTGCATGAAGACGGACGCATACCGGAAGACAATCCGTTTGTTGGGCAAAAAGACGCGAAAGAAGCAATTTTCTCGTACGGACATCGAAACCCGCAAGGAATGGCAATGAATCCGCGTACAGGACAAATTTGGGTACACGAACACGGTCCACGCGGCGGTGATGAAATCAATCCGATAACAAAAGCAGTGAATTATGGTTGGCCAGTTATCACGTATGGAATCAATTATAGCGGAACCACGATTACGGAAGAAACGGCACGCGAAGGCATGCAACAACCTTTGTATTATTGGGTTCCGTCAATCGCGCCAAGCGGAATGGCATTTATAACAAGCGATAAATATCCTGACTTACAAGGACATTTGGTGGTTGGTTCTTTAAAGTTTCAATATTTAGAATTATTAACGCTTACGCCAGATGAAAAAGTAGCCAAGCGTGAAAAGTTATTGGATGGCATTGGTCGTGTACGTTCAGTGCGCCAAGGTCCAGACGGTTATCTGTATGTAGGAATTGATGGTGAAGGTGTTTTCAGAATGGTTTCAAACTCTTCACAGAAAAAATTGCAAGGAAAACCAAAAAATACAGCTGATACTGATAGCAATACGAGTGAAGCTTCCGCAATTGCGTTTATGAAACGTTCAGACGCATCTGCCAAACAAAAAGAAGAAAGTTTTAAAAGAGGAGAAGCAGTGTATAATAATGTATGTGTACAATGTCACTTAGGCAAAGGTGAAGGTGTTGCCAAAGTATATCCGCCATTAGCAGGCTCTGATTGGTTAACGGATAAAGTGGTAGAAAGCATCCATTCTGTCAAATACGGACTGAAAGGTGAAATTCTGGTCAACGGTGTAAAATACAGAGGAATTATGTCGCCACTTGGACTTAATGACAAACAAGTTGCCGATGTGATGAATTACACGTCTACTTCTTGGGGAAATACCACGGAAAACTTTTACACGGAAGAAGCCGTAAGCAAGGTACAGAAAGAGAAGAAATAATATTTTTAATCTATGACACGTCCTAAAAAACCTCAACAACACGTTTGAGGTTTTTTTTATTGGGAGAAAGTTTCAGCTTTTTTAACTACATTTAGCGGCAAAACCAACCAACATGAAAAGAAAATCAACCATTTACACCATTTTTTCTACACTTTTAGCATGTACCTTTATTTTGTATGCGTGTAGTTCAGATGACGGATCTGGCACATCCGATCCTACCTTGAGTGCCAATCTTAGCAGTATAACATTTAGTGCCATTCAAGCGGGAACAACTTCGTCTCCGAAATCCGTTTCTTTGACAGGAGCGCGATTGACACAAGCAGTATCTATTAGTGTTTCGGGCGCGTTTGAAATATCGAACGATGCTACAAATTTTAGTTCAAACCTAAGTTTACCTGCTGACGAAGCAAATCAAAACAATACAATTTCGGTACGTTTTATGCCTTCAGAAACCGATTTAGGCGAACTTACAGGAACAATAACGGTTACTTCGAATGAATTTACTACTGTTCAAATAGCACTCACAGGAACCGCGTTGGAAATTGTACGCGAAATTCAAGTATTAGGCTCGGCAAACCCGTTTGGAGAAATTACCACAGGAATGATGTCTAATCCGCAAGTGTTACAAGTTAGCGGCATGAATCTTGAAAATGACGTCACAGCCACCGTTTCCGGTGCATTTGAAATTTCAAAAGATAATGTTACGTATAGCAACTCTGTAATGTATGATCATACGGCAATTAATACAACACCGGCAGATTTATATGTACGTTTTAGTCCAACCACAAATGATGTAGGCGCACAAACAGGCGACATTACCTTAACAGCAACAGGCGTTTCAGACATTGTTATGCCGTTGGAAGGAACTGGATTGGCCGTACGACACAATTATCAAACATTTCAAGATCAGCGAATTGCGTTTGGTGGCGGATTCAATCAAACAGTGACCAATACGTATGCGTTACATACCAACATGTCAAATATTGAACAAATTATGATGTATGTAAAATTACGTTGTCCATCTGGCGGCTGTAATATTTGGGATGTATATGCAAACATTAAAGTGAAAGATCCTGCTTCAGGCGATTTTTATGAGATAGGACGTTATATTACACCGTATGGAGTTGATAATTCGCAATTAGATAGAGGTTTTGAAATTGATGTCACTGACTTTAAATCGTTGTTACAAGGAAGTGCGGAGTTGTACGCGCGTATTGAAACTTGGGGATCAGACGGTTGGGAATTATCTGTAGAATTTGATTATGTGGAAGGAACTCCTGATTATGAATATTATGCCATTGCTGATGTAATTACGTATGACGATTGGTCTACTTCTGGAGTTCCGTATGGCGTTGCAATTGATGCTAATACCTGGGATTTGACAAAAAATATAAGCATTCCTGCAAATGCAGAGGCGACACATTTACGAACTATTATTTCTGGCTGGGGACATGCAACACCTGTAGATTCGGATAACAGACCTTGTGCCGAATGGTGCTTTAGAACGCATGATGTCAAAATTAACGGAGCCACTACATTTCAGCACGCTATGGAACCTATGGGTTGTGCGTCGAATCCTGTGCAGCCACAATCAGGAAATTGGTCGCCTGATAGAGCTGGTTGGTGTCCAGGCATGGCAGTACCAGTGCGCGTAGATGAATTTAGCATGCCAATGAGTGGAAATACCTTTACATTTGAATATGATTATCAAGATTGGACAAGTGATGGTGGCACCACTTCTGGGAATAATGGTGCATTTTATGCAACTTCTACATTTGTGGTGGTAAAAAGTAGCACGCCGATTGTAAAACCTACGGTTACGGATTAAATAACAAAAAATACTTTTAGAAAGACCTCAGTATAAAAAATGCTGAGGTTTTTTTTATGTAGTTCCTAAATCTCTATAAAATCGGAAATCTGTTGTACTTTCCAAAATGGCGATTGTAATTTCTTTATTGAGTTTTACCATTTCGGTATCTTCATCCAAGCGTTCACGGCCTTTTTCGGTAACGACTTCTAACACAAGATTGATTCTTCTCGGAATGTAGGCTAGTAAAAAATTGATAGCCTTTTTGCTGGCAGCAGACTTTGGAGCGTTTACATATGCGAGCATTCGCAAGATTCTTGAAACAAACAAAAAGTCATATTCCTTCATCGCTTCAAGCATATGTTTTTCTAATAATTGGATACATTTTTTATTGAGTTGTGTCGTTGTGCGCTGTCCAAAATTAGTTTGAAAGAATATCAAATCTACAATGGCTTCAATCGCTTCTTTGGGTTGATCTGCAAACAATTCTGGTACAAAAGAAACAATAGATTTTGCTTTGATCATCGTGTCTTTCTTCTGTAGTAAAGAAACCAACGAAATGAGCGAAAAGGTTTCCAATGATGGATTTCCCTTATACATGTCTCTCAAAACATGCTGATACTTTTCCACTAAATCTGAATGTGCTTCTTGGTAGAAATCTGGTTGATATTTACGTTCCAAACACACATACTCAAAAAACAGATTCGATTCCGTTTCTAACAAATCAGCTACATCCAAAAACTGAAAATGCAATGGTTTGTCAAACTTCAAAAAAACTGCACACAATTCGCCCAAAATAGAGGTATTCACAATCAAAGCAACGTCTTCGTCATTGATGGCATTTGATTGAATTTTTTGATTCCATCGCGCCCGACTTTTTAAAAATTTTTGAATTGATTTTTTTAGTGGTTTCATACAAATGTACCCAAAAATGTATTTTTATGATTGCAAAAATACAATAATAAATACGGTTTGTTGTAGTGTGTATGTGTTGAAAATGAACGCAAATAGAACTATTTTTGACACATATCATTTAAAATTTTACAAAAAGAATTTTTTATGTTTCCAATAAATAATACCTTGAAACCGTTGTATTGATTTAAACCCTTTTCATGAATTTACGCTTTATAATATTTCTTTTTTTAGGATCGAATTGCCTCCTTTTTGCGCAACAAACCAACGCTATCGATTTTACCAAAGCAACCGTTGATGTGGTAATCAATCCAAAAATTAACGAGTTAGGTATTTATGCCGAATATGAATTTGAAGTTTTACAGAACATAGATTCTATTTTTTTGGATCATGGAGAAGTATCTCATTATGAATTTAAAGAAGCCACTTTCAAAGGAAGAATGGAAGATGCTGGAAATAAATTAATTTTTAGGAACAGTTTTAAAAAAGGTGAAAAGCATAAATTCGGTTTGGTTTGGTTTACGCGTCCAAAAAAAGCCATGTATTTTATTGATTGGCACGAAGAAAAAGGCAGAAAGCAAGTGTGGACGCAAGGGCAAGGAAAATATACTAGCAGTTGGTTGCCAAGTTTTGATGATGTGAATGAAAAGGTGGAGTTTGACTTTAGCATCACGTTTGACAAGCGTTACGAAGTGATTGCCAATGGAAAATTACTTAAGAAAGAATCGCCCAATGACTCGCTGACAAAATGGTATTTCGATATGAAGCAGCCAATGAGCAGTTATTTGGCGGCAATTGCCATCGGAAAGTACAAAAAGAAAGTGCTGACTTCCGAAAGTGGCATTCCAATTGAGTTGTATTATTATCCAGAAGATGAAGCGAAGTTTGAACCCACGTATAGACATACCAAACGTATTTTTGATTTTTTAGAAGCTGAGATTGGCGTTGCATATCCGTGGCAAAATTACAAACAAGTTCCTGTAAAAGACTTTTTGTATGCAGGAATGGAAAATACGGGAACAACCATTTTCTCCGATCGTTTTGTGATTGATAGTATTGGTTTCGTCGATAAAAACTATGTAAACGTGAACGCGCATGAATTGGCGCATCAATGGTTTGGCGATTTGGTGACGGCAAAAAGCGGCAAACATCACTGGTTACAGGAAGGATTTGCTACGTATTACGCATTGTTGGCGGAAAAAGAAATTTTTGGAGACGATTATTTTTATTGGGAACTCTTCAAATCGGCAATGCAATTAAAAAAACTCAATGAAGGAAAAGGAGAATCGTTGCTAAATGAAAAAGCAAGCAGTTTAACCTTTTATCAAAAAGGAGCGTGGGCTTTGCATGTGTTGCGTAGCAAAGTAGGAGATAAGTCGTTTAAAAATGCTGTACTACGTTATTTGAACACGTATAAATTTAGCAGTGTAGAAACAGAAGATTTTATCAATATTGTAGCAGAAGAAAGTGGTCAAAACTTAGATGAGTTTGTACAAACTTGGTTGGTAAATCCGCAGTTGCCTGATGCGTTTTATGATTTTGAACGAATATTGGTAGAAGATTCAAATTTTGATGATAATATGTATACTTATCTTGGTGAATTTGAAAATGCACCAGCTAATGTTGAATTATTTAAGATGTTAATGTCTAAAAATAAATCGGCAATCGATATTAGCGTCAGAATTGGTCGTATGCTTATGTACACTAAAACAGAAATCGAATTAAAGCTTGAAAGGTCATTTCCTGATGAATACTTGGTGAGTTTAACTAAGAATATTCCAAAAGACAGTTCGCTGCAAAGTATAAGTGCTTACCAAAGTGCTTTTGAGACAAAGAATCTAAAAGTACGTCAAGCCGTTGCACAAACGTTGACTAAAATTCCAGTAGAATTAAAATCAGAGTACGAAAGTTTACTGAATGATGCTTCATATGTTACCAAAGAAGC
>CAZHSA010000144.1:0-9032 GCA_964535135.1 uncultured Kordia sp. | reverse complement strand
CAAGTATTTCGTATCTTTGTATATCAAACAGTTCTATTATGGACAAGAAACACGCACATCAGGATTTGAATTTACCTTTACAATTGGTCATTAGTTTTGATCAAGTGATCTCTTTTTACGACAAATATGTAGAAGATGAAAATCATCCGTATCATAAATCTGCGGTAGAAATTACCGAGTATTTGGATAATTATCCAGCACTCCGCGAAGGTTTTACCGACTTTTCTAAGCTTGAAGAATATCGAGAGCAAATAGACTTGGTGTTAGACGGACTGTTTCCCGAAATTTTAACAGACAATGAAATTAAAGTGGCAACCATTCCATTTTCGTTTCAATCGTTTAAATATACAAACCGACTCAAAAACATACTCAAAAATGCAGGAGACGAGTACGATTTTACCGCTAGAAACTTAGCAGAAAAAGAAATGTATTTGCATGCCTGTGTCTTAATCTTAAATGTGTGTTACGGCTACACAATCGACTTAAAACGACCTTTTTACTTTGACATTCCTGATGAAAAATTAGGAATTACAAAACACTATCGTGTAGCATTTAATGGTGATTTTTGCCAAGTAATTCCAACAGAAAACGCACCAAAAATTACACAAGAAGATGTCCATTTATTGCTCGATAATTATGACAATATCGAAGTATGGAAACAAAAATTTCCGCTTGATAGTTACATCTTCAAAGGGTTTGGAATCATGAATTTATTTGATGTTACGTTTGATGAAACCTTATCGTCTATTCGTGAAAACTTATTGCGTAGTGACGATAACCTAGTTGCTTCACTCCGTAAAAATTTAAGTGAATTTTTTAATATTAAAGATTTAAAACTTGGGTTTTCCGTTTTTGGAAGCATTGACAAGAAAACCTATCACAGTCATATAAAACGTTCGGAAAGTCTCATTTTTAATGATGAGCATGAAGTGGCTTGCACTGAGTTTTTCTGTCAAGGAATTATTGAACATATTTTTGAGAAAAAAGAAGAAATTGCCATTTCCGATTTGGAACGTTACGGACGCCATTCAGGAAAAAATGGATTTTACAATCGACTCAAATCACAAGGAATTGAAAGTATCATTCTCATTCCAATCTCAGCTTCACAAGGAAGAGACTTGGCCGTATTAGAAATTGCTTCGCCAAGAGCGTATGAACTCAATTCGGTAAATCAGCAAAAATTACAAGATATTATTCCTGTATTTCAAGCAGCCGTTTCACGTGCTTCAGAAGATTTTCAAAATACTTTAGAAGCGACCATTCAAGAGCAATATACGTCTATTCATCCAGCGGTAAAATGGCGTTTTTACGATGCAGCTGAACATTATCAGAAACAAATTGCAGATCAAGTAGAAAATCCAGTCATTGAAGACATTGTGTTCGAAGATGTATATCCGTTGTTTGGGCAAAGTGATATCAAAGGTTCTTCATTAGCACGAAATCAAGCGATAAAAGAGGACTTAACAACACAATTGCAATTGGCCATTAAAGTGTTGGAAGCTGCATTGCAAAAAGATAATTTGCCTATTTATGAAGAATTAATTTTTAGAATTACTACCTATTTAAATGAAACACAAGAAGGTTTAAAAGCAGGTGACGAACTAGGAATTCTGCAATTCTTAAAGAAAGATATTTATCCAGTATTCAATCACTTAAAAGCAATTGACTCTTCTTTGGCATTGTTGGTGACTGAATATATTAGCAGTTTGGATACAAACCTAAAAGTAGTGTATGACAAACGAAAAGCGTACGAAAACAGCGTGAATATTTTAAATACAAAATTGGCTACATATATCGACAAAAAACAGGAAGAAGTACAAGACATGTTTCCTCACTATTTTGAACGGTACAAAACGGATGGCGTAGAGTATAACATGTACATTGGGCAATCGTTGGTAAAAGACAAAGCATTCCATAAGTTATACTTGTACAATTTGCGTTTGTGGCAATTGCAAAACATGTACGAAATGGAGCAAGTAGCGCACAACGCGCGCAAAGGAATGGAGCACGATTTGCAAGTAGCGTCACTCATTTTGGTACACAGCAATCCAATGGCGATCAAATTCCGTATGGACGAAAAACAATTTGATGTAGATGGTGCCTACAATATTCGATATGAAATCATTAAAAAACGAATTGACAAAGCAAATATTAAAAATACGACAGAACGCTTAACCGTTCCAGGAAAAATTGCCATAGTATATTCGCAAGACAAAGATGCGCTTGAATACATCAAATATATCAAGTACATGCAGTCTAAAAACTGTTTTGGGAAGTTAGAAGAACTCGAATTGGAAGACCTACAAGGTGTTTCTGGTTTACGTGCTTTGCGTGTAGAAGTGATTTACCAAGAAGATTTCAGTGAAAAGTCGGGCTTAACTATTGATCAATTGATGGAGGAATTTAAGTGATTTTTAGATCGCTGTCGCTGTTAGATCGTGCTTTTGGCACTTGTAGATGTTAGACCGCGCTAAAGCGCTATTAGATTTTACAACATCGTCATAGCAGCTTCTACAGTTCTTCTACCAGCTTCTGGATCGCGTGTGTAAAAAGCAACGACAAACGACAACACACTGATAACAATTCCGATCATAAATACGGTGTAGGTTGTTCGCAACAAGCTATATTTTCTATTTAAAACAAGTCCTAAAAAGTATAAATCTTTGGTGAGTGAACCGTACAAATAATCGCGATCTTGCATCATTTCGCCCATTGCCCATTCAAACTCATCCAGCTTCATTTGGTGAAAGTTTCCAAAAAACAGCAGGTTCACTTTTTTATTAGCAACATCTTCTTTATTAAACTTTCCTTGCGTCACATTTGGTCGCGTCGCTAAAATAGAAAGTACCATCGAAGCTACAGTGAATACCGTAAAAATAATGGTTGGGATAATCATATAATCATTAGAAGGATTGTCAAGCTTTGAAACCAAATTAGAAAGTACCATTGAAATAATAATGGCATTTACCGATAAAAGTATGTTTGCCTTTGTATCAGCAATATCACTTAGTGTAATATGATTTCGTAGCGCCACACGAAACATAGTTTCAATTCCGCGTTCGGGAAGTTCTATTTTATGTTTTTTAAACTTTAACTCGTCTTTCTTTTGTTTTAATTTAGAAATATCTCTGGTTATTTTATTTCTTGATTGTAAAAGCTTCGCCAGATTCTTTCCTTTACGTTTTTGCCAATTCTTTGCAGCATACGATGTGTGAAATGTGTGCTTTTCTGATACAAAATTAATATTCTCGTCTAGCCATTCTGCTTCTGAAATTGATCTATCTTGAGTAAGTTCGATCTCTTTGCGAAGTAACTCAGATAAATCTTGAAAATTTTTACTTCCAACATGGCTGCAATCTGCGTCACAAATTACCTGTTCTAGCAAATTTTCAGGTTTTCTGCCCATTTTGGTTGCCAAAATAAGTTGATTAATCGCTTTCAAGTCTTCGTCAGAAATATCGTGTTGCTTCAAAAATTCGGTAGTAATCTCTACACTATGCTCTTCGTGATTTTCTACACCTTGTGAATATCCTGTATCGTGAAACCAAGCAGCAATAACAAGTTGATTTGCTTCCTTTTCTTCAATATTGAGTCCTTCAATAAGTTCCTTAGTACCATCTACAACGGACTTTGTATGTGTGAGATTATGATACACATACGACTTATCTACTTTTTTGTTCAAAAAGTTAACAACATACTTTTCAACTTCGGCAATAAGAGTTTCCATAAAGGTTTCTTTAATTTGAGTAAAAATACTAAACTTTAACTAATGTTTTGTAAAGATGAATAAAACGTACCATTTAGTCAGATATTTTACAGAACCTTTCATAAGGTTTTGTTAAACATGGTGTTGTAAGATTTTCAGCTAAAAGCAGACTATGTAACCATGAGCACTTTACCAACCATAAAACTTTACGGAACTGAAAGTTGTCACAAAACTAATGATTACAAAAAGCTATTGGAAGACAAAAAACTTCCCTATCTGTTTTTAGATGTGTTACAAAGCGAAGTTCACGCAAAAGCATTGCGAAATTTATATGAAAACAAAAAGCTCAACTTTCCTACGATCACTATCGGGACTAAAAAACTGCGCAATCCTCGTGAAGCTGAACTCGATACATGGCTAAAAAAATTGCTGTCTACGCAGGAATAAACAAATGAAGAAAAAATGTCGGTACTCAAAAAAATACAACAATTACCAAACGGTTATTCAGAAGTATGGTATGAAACGGTAAAATACGGAGTTATCAAAAGTGAATTCAATCAAGGAAAAAGTTATAAAGTCTATGCCTCAGCATTAGGCGGAAACAATTTTATAAGTCTCAACTATTACTGCACGCGTGAACGCGAAATTTTAAAACCCTGTGAAATGCCCGCAAAAAAAGTTATCCACTTTTTAGAAAACTATAAACGTATGCAGTAACATTTGCGAATGATTAGTTATCTTTAAGCGAATAAATGACCAACCAATGATAAAATCTTTACAATCCGTAGGAATCGTAGTTCTTTTCTTATGCCTTAGCGCCTGTGCAACATTGAAGCCACAGTACGCGGAAAAAAAGAGCATGAATCCGTATCCAACAGACAAAAAAATACAACACTCATTTTATCTTATTGGCGATGCCGGAAACTCTCCAATTGACGGAAAAGCGATTGCCTTGCAAATGATGGAAAAGGAATTGCAAAAAGCTTCTAAAAACAGTACAGCTATTTTTTTGGGAGACAATATTTATCCATCAGGATTGCCGAAAAAATCAGATAAAAAAAGAGCTTTTGCAGCACATCAATTAGATGCGCAAACTAGTATTGTAAAAGATTTTAAAGGAAAAACGATTTTCATTCCTGGAAATCACGATTGGTATAGCAAAGGTTTGGAAGGGGTAAAAAGGCAAGAAAAATACATAGAAGATATTCTTGGAAAAAACACGTTTCTACCCGAAAATGGTTGTCCTATTGAAAAAATTCACATTAGTGACGACATTGAATTGATTTTGATAGATACGCAATGGTATATTACCAATTGGGACAGACATCCAACGATGAATGACGATTGCGAAATTAAAACACGCGCCAAATTCTTAGACGAATACAGTAGTTTAGTGAAAAAAGCACGCGGAAAAACAACGATTGTGGCATTACATCATCCAATGTATACCAACGGGCCGCACAATGCGCAATACACTTTTAAAAGCCACATGACGCCAATTCCTGTGTTAGGAACAGTGAAAAACTTAATACGTTCTACAAGCGGAACAGCAAATGTAGATCAATCTAACAAACGGTATAACGAACTTAGAAAGCGCATCATTACACTTTCACAAGAAAATGATAAAGTCATCTTTGTATCAGGACATGAGCACAGTTTGCAATACATTATAGAAGACAATCTGCGTCAAATAGTAAGTGGTTCGGGTGCTAAAATATCGGGAACACGCAATGTTGGCGGCGGAAAGTTTTCATACGGAACGCATGGTTTTGCGCGTTTAGACGTTTTCACGGATGGTTCGTCGTACGTTCGTTTCTATTCGGCAGATGACAACGAATTGGTATTTGAAACTGAGGTCATTCGCGCGGAAGCGAAAACACTTAATAAAATATACCCTGAAACCTTTCCAAAAGAAATAACAGCGTCCATTTACACCAAAGAAGAAACAGAAAAGTCAGGATTTCACAAATTTTTATGGGGCGATCGTTTTCGGAAACTATACAGTACGCCCGTAACAGCACCAACCGTAGATTTAGACACCTTATATGGCGGATTGAAACCTGTGCGAAAAGGTGGCGGGAATCAATCAAAATCCTTGCGATTGGAAGACAAAAGTGGCACACAATATGTCATGCGAGCGTTGCGAAAACAAGCACTGCGCTATTTGCAAGCAGTACTTTTTAAAGATCAATACATAAAAGGACAATTTGAAGATACCGTAACGGAAGAATTGTTACTAGATGTATTTACAGGAGCACATCCGTATGCGCCTTTTGCAATAGGAATTTTGGCAGATGCTGCAAAAGTGTATCATACAAATCCAATATTATTTTATGTACCTAAACAAAAAGCGTTGGGTGAATACAATGAAAACTTTGGAGGCGAATTGTACATGATTGAAGAGCACACCTCCGAAGGACATAGCGACAAAGCAAGCTTTGGGTATCAAGACGATTTAGAAAGTACAGATGACATGCTGAGAAAGCTCAACAAAGATGAAGATGTTATTTTAGATGAAGCCGCTTACATTCGAGCACGTTTATTTGACATGTTGATTGGCGATTGGGATCGACACCAAGACCAATGGCGTTGGATAGAATTTAAAGAAAACGGTAAAAAAGTATACCGACCAATGCCGCGTGACCGCGATCAAGCATTTTCAAAAATGTCGGATGGTTTCTTGTTGAAAACAGCGGTAAAAATCATTCCAACAGCACGTTTGTTACGTAAATATGAAGAAGACTTGGAAGATGTAAAAGGTGTCAATGTAGAGCCCTATCCGTTAGACATGAGTTTGATAACACAATCAGGAAAAGAGGTTTGGGATGCGCAAGTAAAACTCATTCAAGAAGGTGTTACGGATGAAGTGATTGAAAAAGCTTTTCTATCGTTTCCGGCAGAAGTACGCGATGAAACCTTAGATGAAATCAAAAAATATTTAAAAGGAAGAAGGGGAAACCTGCAACGTATTTCTGACCGTTATTATACATTGGTAAATAAACTCGCTGTTGTAAAAGGAACCAACAAAGACGACTGGTTTGATGTAGAACGTATGCCAAACGGAAAAACGAAAGTTACAGCTTATCGAATAAAAGGCGGTGAGAAAAAAGATATCTTTCACGAGCGAACGTACGATAAAAAGGAAACCAAAGAAATTTGGATTTACGCCTTAGATGATGACGATGTATTTCATGTATTTGGTGAAGGGAACGACTTGATAAAAATACGTTTGATCGGTGGGCAAAACAATGATACCTTCGACATTAAAAATGGTAAGAAAATCACATACTACGATTACAGATCAAAGAAAAATACGTTTCTCACCAAAAAAGGAAAAAAAATCCTAACGGACAATTACGAAACCAATGTGTATAATTATAAAAAATTAAAAAACGGAACCACGCAAGTATTGCCAGCCTTAGGTTTTAATCCTGATGATGGTTTCAAAGTTGGTTTTTCTACAACAATCACTGATTTTGGTTTTGAACGAAATCCATTTACATCACGTCATAGTTTTAGCGGTTCCTATTACTTTGCTACGAGCGGATTTGATGCAGGATATACAGGAGAATTTAGCAATGTTTTAGGGCGATGGAATTTACTATTAGATCTTCATTTTAACAGCCCAAATTATGCAGTTAACTTTTTCGGCTTCGGAAACAATACACCTAATGCAGAAGCAGATGAAGACGATGGTTTGGATGTAGATTTAGATTACAATCGTGTAAAAATACGCACCATCCGATTTAC
Source organism: uncultured Kordia sp. (assembly GCA_964535135.1). Classification (GTDB taxonomy): domain Bacteria; phylum Bacteroidota; class Bacteroidia; order Flavobacteriales; family Flavobacteriaceae; genus Kordia. The sequence goes on along the minus strand of CAZHSA010000144.1, from coordinate 1,576 downwards.
GCCATCGTTAGTTTGGCGCGGACAATTGGGTGCAAGTTTACGCGCAGGATTGTCTTATGAAAGCAATGAAATAGAGCGTACGCCAGATCGTTTCCTAGCACAAAATTTCCCAGCAAACTCAAGTGTATTCGACAAGCAAGATTTCTTTGGTGTCAATGCAAAATATCACTTTCAAAACGTAGACAATGCAGCATTTCCAACCATGGGAATTGAAGTGAGTGTTGAAACAGGTTACAAAAACAATGTAAGCACATCTCGTGGCTTTGGATATTTAATTCCTGAGTTTGCCATTGATCATAGATTGATTGCTAGCGGACAATTAGTAGTAGCAACCAAATTAAGAGGACATTTTAATTTTGGTGATGGATTTGAATTTTATCAAGGAGCCACCATTGGTGCCAGACAAGGTTTACGCGGATTCAGACATGAGCGCTTTACAGGAAAAAATGCATTCTTGCAAACTACAGATTTGCGTTTGAATCTTCGCAAAGTAAAAACAGGATTAATGCCTTTAAATATCGGTGTTTTTGGAGGATTCGATTATGGTAGAGTTTGGGTTGATAACGATCCATCGAACAAATGGAATACATCGCTCGGAGGTGGAATATGGCTTAATGGCGCCGATATCATCTCAGCAAATATTTCGTTATTCAACTCAGATGACGGAATGCGATTTGCATTCGGTTTTGGATTTGGATTTTAATGATAAGGTATGAAACTATTTAGAAATCAAAGAAGTAAGCTTTTGGAAAAGAAAAAATTCGGAAATTATATTGCGTACGCAATCGGAGAAATAATTTTAGTTGTGATTGGAATTTTAATCGCAGTTTCGCTGAACAATTGGAATGAAAATCGCAAACAAAAAACTAAACTCTTGAACATCTATAACATCATTCAAGATGATTTGGAAAATGATATTAAGGAAATTGATAAAATATATGGCTTTTATGATAACGTTCAACCGTTATTCAATAAAATATTGAGCGATTCCGTAAGAACGACGGACTATTTATACAATCCGCAATACACATACATCATGATCGGGTTTCCAGAAATTATTATTAACAAGCGTGGATACAACCAATTAGGAGCTTTCAATACAGACAAACTTCAAGACAGTTTGCCTACACAAATTATAGAATTTTATACAGAACGCTTGCGCGAAATTAAAATTGATGATGACATGCGTGCGGAAGACATCAAAGAAAACTATTCGCACTTCAAGAAAAATTACAAATGGTGGGCTGACGTGATTTCCATGAAACCCAACCAAGATTTTATTAACTATGCTTTAAATGATCCTGATTACAAAAACAGAATTGCAACGACTTATTTTTTAGCATACAAAATATTTTTACCAGAGCTAAAAACCTTCAAAAAACGCGCAAAGGTCATTTTAGAAGAAATTCAAAAACGAACTGAAGCAGCAGAATGATGTTATAGTGTAGGAGTTTATAGGTTTTCTGAGTTTACTAGTGTATAAGCTTCGTTGTTTTTATCAAGCAACAAGCAATTGAGTTAAGAGTAAAAAATCGTGAATTCGTGACAAAACAACTCAAAACCCACAACAGACAAC
>CAZHSA010000143.1:0-9053 GCA_964535135.1 uncultured Kordia sp. | reverse complement strand
GGATTCTATTTCGAGAAGAACTCAATCAATTTAGATTTGGTGGATTCAAACTAGGATTCTGGTTTGCACAACAAGGATCAATCTACGTATTCGTAATTCTCATCTTCGTATACGTGCGATTAATGAACAAATTAGACAAAAAATACGGTTTCGACGAGTAACCCTAACTAAACCTTAAAAAATAAAACATTATGAGTGTACAAACGTGGACTTGGATCTTAGTAGGGATAACTTTTGCCCTATATTTTGGAATCGCTATTTGGGCGCGAGCAGGCTCAACAAAAGAATTTTATGTTGCCGGTGGCGGCGTTTCTCCATTGGCAAACGGAATGGCAACAGCCGCCGATTGGATGAGCGCCGCATCATTCATCTCTATGGCAGGAATCATTTCATTTGCGGGATATGATGGTTCTGTATATCTAATGGGCTGGACTGGTGGATATGTATTACTAGCATTGCTCCTAGCACCGTATCTGCGGAAATTTGGAAAATTTACAGTACCTGATTTCATTGGAGATCGGTACTATTCAAACGCTGCAAGAACAGTCGCGGTGATCTGCGCATTAATTGTATCGTTTACCTATGTAGCAGGACAAATGCGTGGTGTGGGAATCGTGTTTTCACAATTCTTGCAAGTAGACATTACCATGGGTGTAGTCATCGGAATGGCCGTGGTGTTAACCTTCGCTTTTTTAGGTGGAATGAAAGGAATCACATATACACAAGTGGCACAATACTGTGTGTTGATTTTTGCCTTTATGGTACCAGCCTTCTTTATCTCCATGCAAATGACAGGAAACATCATTCCACAAATAGGAATGGGAGGCGAAACAGAAAGTGGCACATTTCTGCTAGATAAACTAGATGCACTTCATACGCAACTCGGTTTTAACGAATATACTAGTGGAACCAAATCAACTTGGGACGTATTTGCCATCACCTTAGCATTAATGGCCGGAACGGCAGGATTGCCACACGTAATTGTACGTTTCTTCACAGTACCAAAAGTAAAAGATGCACGTAAATCTGCTGGATTGGCATTACTATTCATCGCTATTCTATACACAACAGCACCAGCAATTGCGGTATTCTCTAGAACAAACCTTATAGAAACGGTAAGCAACAAAGAATATCAGCAAATTCCGGAATGGTTTAAAAACTGGGAAAACACAGGTTTAATCGCTTGGGCGGATAAAAACGGTGATGGAAAAATTCAATATGTAGCAGGAGATGCACTATCAGAAAAAAAACCAAAGTATACAAATGAAAGAGGTGTGCACGGAGAACGTTTAGTTTCCAATGCAAATGCTACTGAAATGAACGAATTATATGTAGATAGAGACATTATGGTACTAGCAAATCCAGAAATTGCCAACTTACCAAATTGGGTAATTGCTTTGGTTGCCGCAGGTGGATTAGCCGCAGCGTTATCAACAGCGGCAGGATTATTACTGGTGATCTCAACATCTATCTCTCACGATTTAATCAAAAAACAAATCAACCCAAATATTTCTGACAAAGGCGAATTAAAATGGGCAAGAATCTCTATTGTAATCGCAGTCGTAATCGCAGGACTTTTCGGAATTTATCCGCCAGGATTTGTCGCCGCCGTCGTCGCCTTGGCATTCGGATTGGCAGCCGCCTCGTTTTTCCCCGCCATTATTTTGGGAATCTTCGACAAACGGATGAACAAAGAAGGCGCCGTAGCAGGAATGGTGGTCGGAATCGTATTAATGTTGTTCTATATGATTCGCTACAAAACAGGGTTGATCGGTGTCATGGATCCATTACCAAAAAGTGAATGGTGGTTTGGAACATCGCCAGAAGGTTTCGGATCCATTGCCATGTGTGTCAATGTAGTTGTTTCGGTAGTCATTTCCAGACTTACACCTGCGCCACCAAAAGATGTGCAAGAAATGGTAGAAAGTATCAGAATTCCTTCTGGAGCAGGAGAAGCTTCCAGTCATTAATATGCTGAGTAATTAAATTATGTTAGTTTTAAAAATCAACGCTGCATTTCGGCAGTGTTGATTTTTTCTTAATTTTAAAACAATAAACCAACAATATGAAAAAACGACACGAACAAAAACTTATCGTCCTTGCTATCGCGTTGTTTTTAATATTCAATGTGCCTTTTGTGCTTACGTTCAATGTAGAAGGTGCATTTTTGGGAATTCCCACATTTTACTTTTCCATCTTTTCAGTTTGGTTCGTATCCGTCATCATTTCATACATCGTTTTAAAACGCCATTATGAATAATTACACGCTCGTTTTTATCATCATAAGTTACCTAGCTGTACTTTTTTATGTAGCGTTTTTAGCGGAAAAAAGGCGACAAAGCAAGTGGGTAAACAATCCGTATGTATACACCTTTTCGTTAGCAGTGTATTGTTCGGCGTGGACCTATTATGGCAGTGTCGGAATTGCCGCAAATTCGGGAATCAATTTTTTGCCCATCTATCTCGGACCTGTCATTGCAGCACCTTTGTGAATTATTGTATTGCGGAAAATCATTCGAATATCAAAACAACATAAAATATCTTCCATTGCCGATTTCATTTCACTTCGGTATGGAAACAACCGTTTTTTAGGCGCGTTAGTCACTGTTGTCTGCTTAATGGGAACCTTGCCGTACATTTCGCTACAGCTAAAAGCGGTTTCAGAAACCTTTGAAATTATAGCTGATGAAACAAGTTATGTCTCTACGACAGTTTTTGATGATTCCACGTTTTATGTAGCATTACTCTTGGCAATTTTTGCTACTTTTTTTGGAACTCAAAATACCGATGCATCGGAAAAGCACAAAGGAATCATTGCGTCTGTGGCGTTTGAATCTGTACTAAAACTCATATTCTTTTTAATTATTGGTGTGTATATCACTTTCTATCTGTTTGATGGAACTACAGATATTTACAACCAAATGTCCGCCAGTATGGATAACTTTAAAGAACTCATCACTCTGGGAAGTGTAGAAAATGGATTTGATTGGTTTTTCATGATTTCGCTTGCATTCATTGCTATCTTTCTACTGCCAAGACAATTTCAAGTTTCCGTTTTAGAAAACACCCGCGAAAAACATTTAAAAAAGGCCATTTGGTTATTTCCTCTATACTTATTACTCTTTAATTTCTTTGTGATTTTTATCGCTTGGGCGGGAAAACTCACGTTTGGCGACACCCAAAATGCAGAATATTATACTTTATTGCTTCCGTTGGAAAATGGCAATTCGTTTTTGGCAACCTTGGTGTTTTTGGGAGGATTTTCAGCCGTCATTTCTATGGTGATTGTTTCCACATTGGCATTATCAACAATGGTGAGTAACAACTTGATCATTCCATATGGGTTTTTAGATAAATTCATCAAAAATCAGACAGAGCGAAATTCAAAATACATCAAAAACATTCGTAGAATTTCGATCTTTTTAATCATCATTGGCGCGTATTTCTTTTACATTTCGTTTTCCAAAGAACTCTCACTATATTTCATCGGACTGATTTCATTTGTAATCATCTCACAATTGGCGCCTTCATTTTTCATCGGATTGTTTTGGAATCGCGGTGCTTCAAAAGCAGCCATCATTGGAATCATAGTAGGAACATTAATCACAATGTACACGTTAATATTACCTTTCATTCTGCAAGTATACACTGGAACAGACAATTTTATTGAGTTTGGATTCAACGGAATTGAATGGTCAAAACCGTATGCCTTGTTCGGAATTGACTTTTTAAGTCCGCCAGCACATGCGTTCTTTTGGAGCATGAGTGTTAACATTCTTTGTTATTTGGTTTTTTCACTCATCTCAAAAGGGAATTATCGTGAACGAAACTACGCAGAAATGTTTGTGGACAGTCGCAATTTTACAACGTTGCAAGACAGTGCTTTGGTTTGGAAAGGAGAAGCATACGTGGCAGATATCAAAAATGTATTGGTGCGTTTTTTAGGCGAGCAACGTGCAACTCGCGCGTTAAAAATCTTCTTTACAAAATACAATCTATCACCCAATACACAATTAGCCGATGCACGATTAATTAACTTTTCAGAAAAACTCTTAACGGGAAGTATTGGCGGCGCTTCCGCGAAAATTCTCATTGCCAGTGTGGTGAAGGAAGAACAGATCAGTTTGGTAGAAGTGTTGAAGATTTTGGAAGAATCCAAAGAAAATATCGTGAATAATAAAGTTTTGCGTGAAAAATCAGAAGAGCTCTCTCAACTTTCGTCCAAATTAAAAAATGTCAACGAAGAACTCATCTCGAAAGACAAACAAAAAGATGAATTTTTAGATACGGTTGCACACGAATTAAAAACGCCTATTACAGGAATTCGTGCTGCGACCGAATTGTTAATGGATGAAGACGACGACATGCCGCGCGATATGAAAAATCAATTTCTAAAAAATATATTACAAGATTCTGATCGCTTGGCGCGACTGATCAATACTATTCTGGACTTTGAAAAATTAGAAACGGGACGCTTGCATTTGGACTTACAATCAAACGATTTACAAAAACCATCACCAAAGCTATTGGAAGCATTCAGCAAATTGCCTCTAGAAAAAATATTAAAATCAGCAACAAAACAGCACATTCCATCACTTTGAAATATGACGAAGATCGGATACTGCAAGTGTTGACTAATTTAGTATCAAACGCGATCAAATTCTGTCCAAAAGAAAAAGGAAAAGTAACTATAGATTTCAAGCTAGGAAATGGTGAAGTTGAGGTGCTTGTAGAAGACAACGGAAAAGGAATTCCAGCCGAAGATCACGCCTATATATTTGATAAATTTTATCAATCAAAACATCAAAACACAATCAAGCCGCAAGGCAGTGGATTGGGACTCGCCATTACAAAACAAATCATAGAAAAACACGGCGGAAAAATATGGGCAAAAAAAGGGAGAAAAAACGGAGCGACTCTTGTTTTTACGTTACCTTTTGACTAAATTAGTATCAGCAAAAAAATAATGAAGAAAATACTAATTGTTGACGATGAACCGAACATCGTAATGTCGTTGGAATATGCTTTTAAAAAGCAGCAATTTGAAGTGTTTATTGCACGTGATGGAAGCGAAGCTTTAGACATTTTGCAACACCAAATTCCAGACGTTGTTTTGTTAGACATTATGATGCCAAATGTAGATGGATATCAAACGTTGACACATATTAAGGAAACAGACAGTTTACAACACACAAAAGTGGTGTTTTTAACTGCTAAAAATAAAGCTTCAGATGTTGAAAAAGGATTAAAACTTGGAGCAGATAAATATTTAACAAAACCTTTTTCAGTAAAAAAAATAGTTTCAGAAATTCTGGAATTAGTCACTTAGAAAACAGTCTTCTAAGTCTTCTTAAATATTGGTTTTGTGTGCAAACAAACAGTATTTAACTAAAGTTTTGAAGACATGAAATTACGTATCAATCCATTAGCATCAGATATTATCATAAGTATCTATGTCGTTGTGACACTTTTCCTTCGATTTAAGTTTGAAAGCGAAGCAGCCGTTAGTACCATGAATTCACTGGTAATGGGCATTTGTTTTGTAGTTATTATTTGGGCTTTGATAAAGCTAAAAGTATTAAACCCGAATTGGTTCGGATTGTTCGATTCAAAAAAATCGAAGTCATGAATTACCAAGAATTCTATCAAAAAAGCATCGAAAAACCTGAAGTTTTTTGGCGCGAACAAGCAGAGAATCTTGACTGGCATACGCTGCCAAAAACGATACTATCCAAGGATGTAAATAACTATGATCAATGGTTTGAAGATGGCAAGCTCAACTTGAGTTATTTGTGCATTGACAAACATATTAATGACGGTTTTGGAAATCAAAATGCTGTCATTTACGATTCGCCAGTTACTGGAAAAAAACAACACATCACCTTTAATGAACTGCATGCAGAAGTCTCAAAATTAGCAGGCGCGTTGCGGCAATTAGGACTACAAAAAGGCGATACTTGTATCATTTATATGCCCATGATTCCGCAAGCAATGTATGCAATGCTGGCGTGTGTGCGTATTGGTGTAATTCATTCGGTAGTTTTTGGCGGATTTGCACCACATGAACTCGCAATTCGTATTGATGATTGTAAGCCAAAAGCAATTATTACAGCATCAAACGGAATTGAAATAGAACGTATTATTCCTTACAAACCTTTTGTAGATGAAGCGATTGAAAAAGCACAACACAAGCCAAAAAATGTAATTGTTTTTGATCGAAAACTAGGCGTCCAAATTCCCCAAAAAAACTACGATGTTGACTATGTTTCTTTGGTGAAAAATGCAGTTGCTGTGGAAGCCATTCCGCTTAAAGCGACACATCCATCATATATTTTATATACCTCAGGAACTACGGGAACTCCGAAAGGAATTATTCGTGATACAGGCGGCTACGCTACAGCTTTAAAATTTTCCATGAAATATGTGTACGGCGTAGCTGAAGGCGATACATATTGGGCTGCGAGTGATGTTGGTTGGGTTGTGGGACATAGTTATATTGTATATGGACCTTTATTGAATAGAAATACAACAATTCTTTTTGAAGGAAAACCAATTAAAACACCCGATGCGTCTACGTTTTGGCGTGTGATTAGTGCACACCAAGTAAAAGTAATGTTTACGGCACCAACAGCAATTAGAGCGATTAAAAAAGAAGATCCAGAAGGAAAATTATTGAAACAATTTGATTTATCTTGTTTAAAGTATCAATTTTTGGCAGGCGAACGCTGTGATGTAGCTACGCTAAATTGGACCCAAGAGCAACTAAACGTTCCTGTGATTGATCATTGGTGGCAAACCGAAAGTGGCTGGCCCATGTTAGCCAATATGGCTGGCGTAGCATTGCAAGAAATCAAAGCAGGTTCGGCAAGTTTTCCCGTGTGCGGATATGACATTCACATTCTAAATGAAGCAGGAGAAAATGTGCCTGTAACTACTGAAGGCTATGTCGTAGCAAAATTACCATTACCGCCAGGAACACTGCAAAATCTTTGGGGAAATACGGAACGTTTTCAAAAAGGCTATCTAGAACGCTTTCCAGGATACTACTTTTCGGGCGATGGCGGTTATAAAGATGAAGATGGTTATGTGTTCATTACAGGTCGCGTGGACGATATCATCAACGTAGCAGGACATCGTTTGTCTACAGCAGAAATGGAAGAAGTCGTGGCTTCGCATAAATCTGTTGCAGAATGCGCAGTTTTTGGTGTACATTGCGAAATTAAAGGACAAAAACCATTGGGATTAGTCGTATTAAAATCTGGCGAAAGCCATACAGAAACACACATTCAAAAAGAAATTGTAGCAGATGTACGTCATGAAATTGGTGCTGTAGCATCGTTCAAAGATGTGCTAGTTGTCAATCGTTTGCCAAAAACACGCAGCGGAAAAATTCTACGGAAGTTATTGCGAAATATTGCCGACAAAAGCGAATATAAAGTTCCATCAACTATAGATGACATGACTATAATTAATGAAATACAAGCCATTTACAAGAATCATCGTATTGGCATTTACAAATAAAAAATGAAGCAACCATGAGTAATTATCACATAAAACACCTAGAAGAATATTATCAAGTATATCGAAAATCTGTCCGAAATCCTGAAGTTTTTTGGGAGGAAATCGCCGAAGAACATTTTATGTGGCGTAAAAAGTGGGACAATGTATTGAGTTGGGATTTTACAAAACCTGAAGTAAAATGGTTTGAAGGCGCGCAACTCAACATCACCGAAAACTGTATTGATCGTCATTTGCACATTCGTGGCGATAAAACGGCGATTATTTTTGAACCCAATAGTCCCACTGAAGAAGCGCAACACATTTCATACCGTCAATTGCATGAAAAAGTATGTCGTTTTGCCAATGTGTTGAAAGAACAAGGTATTGGAAAAGGCGATCGTGTATGTATTTATTTACCGATGATTCCTGAATTGGCAATTTCCGTCTTGGCATGCGCGCGTATTGGCGCGATTCATTCTGTTGTTTTTGCAGGATTTTCGTCAACGGCATTATCCACAAGAATCAATGATGCAACCTGTAAAATGGTGATTACAAGTGATGGATCGTATCGTGGAGCCAAAACCATTGATCTGAAAGGTATTGTAGACGAAGCCTTAAAAGACTGCGAATGTGTGAAAAGTGTATTGGTCGCAAAACGCATCAATACAGAAATTCATATGGAAGCAGGACGCGATCATTGGTTGCAACCGTTACTTGATGAAGCGTATCACGATTGCGTACCCGAAGTGATGGACGCGGAAGATCCGTTGTTTATTCTCTACACTTCAGGTTCTACAGGAAAGCCAAAAGGAATGGTGCATTCTACCGCAGGATATATGGTGTACAGCGCGTACACGTTTAAAAATGTGTTCCAATACCGCGAAAAAGATGTGTATTGGTGTACGGCAGATATTGGTTGGATTACAGGACATAGTTATATTGTATACGGTCCATTATGTAACGGCGCAACAACCGTGATGTTTGAAGGCGTGCCAAGTTATCCAGATTTTGGACGTTTTTGGGAGATTGTAGAAAAGCACAAAGTCAATCAGTTTTATACGGCGCCAACGGCCATTCGTGCGTTGGCAAAAGAAGGTGTAGAACATTTAGAAAAGCACGATTTATCTTCTTTAAAAGTCTTAGGAACCGTAGGAGAACCGATCAACGAAGAAGCGTGGCATTGGTATGATGACAATGTAGGAAAACGAAAAGCTCCGATTGTTGATACATGGTGGCAAACTGAAACTGGCGGTATTATGATTACGCCAATTCCGTACGCAACACCAACAAAACCGACGTATGCAACCTTACCTTTTATTGGAATTCAGCCTGCATTGATGGACGAAAACGGTAAAGAAATTCAAGGCAATCAAGTAGATGGACGTTTGTGTATTAAGTTTCCTTGGCCAAGTATGGCGCGGACTATTTGGGGAAATCATCAGCGTTATAAAGACACGTATTTTTCGGCATACGAAAACAAATATTTTACGGGCGATGGTGCGTTGCGCGATGAAGTTGGTTATTACCGAATTACGGGTAGAGTAGACGATGTG
>CAZHSA010000142.1:0-9065 GCA_964535135.1 uncultured Kordia sp. | reverse complement strand
TGTTTGAAAAAGCAATAGCATTTGCAATTATTTAGCTAAGGGCACCCCAGCCAGTATCAATGGCAATGCGCCAGGTTGTGATACGGAAGCAGAAGTTTTAGCAATGGCAAATGGAGTTCGTTATGGTTTATCGGCGACACTTTGGACAAACAATTTGAACCGAACAATGCGCATGTCCAAACAAATAGAAGCAGGAATTGTTTGGGTAAATACATGGTTGTTGCGTGATTTGCGTACGCCTTTCGGTGGAATGAAAAACTCTGGCGTAGGACGTGAAGGTGGATTGGAAGCGTTGCGTTTCTTTACTGAGCCTAAAAACGTTTGTATTAAATATTCGTAGGTTGAAAAAGAGTAGGTTTCAATGCTTTTAGTACTTTGAAACAGAACTCTTATGATATCTCAAAATTGCGATGTTTTTTTATTGACTTTAAATTATTTCTACAGTCCTAAAAAGCATTTATTTTTTCATATAATTAAAGCTAAAGAAACACAAAAAAATACACTTATAAATTTATATTGCTCGTAATAAATTGTTTTTCAGCTACATCTATATTTTGTTTATTATTGAAATCTAAATAAACAGAAATGAAAAAAATAATAATTTTGAGCATACTTTTTTTTGCTAATAGTATGAATGTACAATCTCAAAACGAAAGAGAACCACTTTTGTTAGATAAGTTGTCATTGTCCGGTGTTGGTTTAAAAAGAATACATCCTTCATGGGCTCCAAAAGACAGAGTTTTGCATACTAAAAAAGTGTTTTCTGGTGAAGATTTGGGTGTTAGTGTCACAAGTAGTAATACTGCCTTTATGGACTGGAAAGACTATACGATTGATGAGTTTGTATATATTCTAAACGGTACAGCAGAAATTACGCTTACAGATGGTAGTAAATTAACCTTCAAGAAAAACGACTTTTTTGTAGTTCCTAAGGGATTCACAGGAAGATGGAAAACTATTGGCTACTCGGATGATTTTATAGAAATAGCAGCGTATGCTAGAAAAAGGGCTAACAAAAAAACAACAGCTTCATCACCACAAGGTATTGATAAAAATAAATTATCAGGCATAGGAACTCAAGAAGGTGAAAACTTGCTTTTTGATGGTGCTGAACTCAGTATTTACATAAACGAACGCGCCAAAAGCCATTCAAAATCTATTAAACAAAGTGCCGATTATCTTGTACATATTTTAAATGGCACAGCTACTATAACTTTCAAAGATGGCGCAACTAAAACCTTTCATACAGGTGAATTTTATACAATACCTAAAGGTTTTAAAGGGAATATAACTTACAATGCACATAACACCTATAGAGAGCTCGTTGTGAAATCTAATGTTCGTCTTGAATAAACGAATACTGGTTGTCTTCAATTAAAGAAAGACGCTTAAAATAATAGTAAGGTCTACATCAAACTAAAATTCTAGCTAAAAAATACTTAAGAAAATATGAATAACTTTTTTATGATAGTTCTTGTATTGCTTATGGGGCTATCTTGTGGAGCCCAAAATACAAATGAAACTGTTGAAAATCAGCAAAATGATTTGTTCACTTCAAAAACAGAGAATACAGAATTAATCCATTGGATAGAAAGAAAAGTTGATAGTGTAATTCGAGAAAATAATATACCTGCTATTTCTGTAGGTATAGTAAAAAATGGAGATGTTTTATTTTCCAAAGGATTTGGGATTCATAATCGAAATGCAGAACTGCCAGTAAGTGAAAATTCAATATTCCAAATTGCTTCTGATACCAAAAAAATGACTGGGATTATTGCGAACAACCTTGTCCGCGAAAGAAAATTGAAACTAGCAGAACCTATCATAAACTACATTGGTGATCAACTTACTAGTGAAGCAAAAAAAAGGCTTCAAAATATTACTGTAAAACACCTTTTAGTTCATACATCTGGTTTGCCGTATAGAGAACCAACTACAAAAAGAAAAGATGGAGAACCTATGCTTATACCTTATACAGAAAAGGATTTGTTGAACGACTTAAATAATGTGGAACTAAGTTCTGTGCCAGGAACAGAATTTAAATATTCAAATTTTGGATATGCGCTTGCAGGATATATTTGTGAGAAAGCAAGTGGTAAAGAATATTCGGAATTACTATTTACATACATATCCAAAGCATATGAAATGCCCAATACAACGATACTGCTCAGCGAAGAGCAAAAAGCGCAGTTAGTTACGCCATACCTAAAAACAGATAGAAATAGAGAAACAAAGCCTTTTATTATGGGGAAACTGTCTTCAGCTGGCGGAGTGTATTCAACTGTTGCAGATTTGACTATTCTTATGATAAATCAAATTAATGCGTATGCAGAGTCAGATGAAAATAATAAAATTGACAACCCTTTAATTTTAAATGAAAACCTTTCTAACGGAGTTGATGGCTATGGTTTTGGTCTTGGTAAAAAAGTCTTTAAAACAGGAACACAATATGGGCATGGAGGAGATTTAGATGGATTTGCAAGCGTCTATATTTTTTCGCCTGAGTATAAAGTTGGCGTCATATTACTTACTTCAAGTGGTGGAACATGGGTTGGAGAGTTAGAAAAGGAACTATTTTACAAGCTGACCAATAGAAATTACATGCCGCCTAAAAAATCGATTGCCCAAGAGGTATATCACCTAATCATGAATACTGGTTTTGAAAATGGTAAGAAATGGTTTAATGAAAACCTAGATTCGGATAAATATTATCTAAACGAGGCTGAAATGAATAATGTAGGGTATGCATTCTTACAACAAAATAGCAATGAAATTGCTTTAAGTGTATTTAAATTCAATGTGGAATTATTCCCAAATTCAGCAAATGTATATGACAGCCTTGGAGAAGTTTATTTAAAGATAGGAAATGTAAAACAGGCCATTAAAAATTATGAAAAGTCGGTACTGCTTAACCCTAAAAATGAAAATGCAATTCAAACATTAAAAAAACTTAAAAATTAAAAATAACAATAGAATAAAATTATGATGAAGCCTTATAGTGCTACATTAAAAAAGTATTATTAGAAATTTGTTGTAGGAATTGTACAATTATTTACTTCTATAAAACGCTATTGTCATTTATAAAACTAAATATCAGTCGAGAGATTTTTTCTTAAATTCGTAGTATGAGTAAACCAATTAGAGTGATTTTGGTTGATGATGAACCACGGGCATTGGGTGTCTTAAATAGTCTGTTAAGCAACTATAATATTGACATCGTTGCAGAATGTTCTAATTTAGAAGATGCCGTAATTTCAATAAAAGAAAACAAACCTCAGGTGGTGTTTTTAGACATTCAAATGCCAAATTATGCAGGCTATGAAATTGTCAATTTTTTTACAGAAATTAACTTTGAAATTGTTTTTGTTACGGCCTATGATGAGTATGCTATAAAAGCTTTTGATTTGTCTGCTATAGATTATTTAGTGAAACCAATAGGTAGAGAGCGTTTATCTGAAACTATTTTAAAAATTGAAGATAGATTAGATACTAAAAACAAATTGAGTCAGTATGAAACATTACTTGAAAACTTAAAAAACAAAGAGCAAAAAAAAATAGTTATTCCCGAACTTGGTACTAAAAGAATCATCAATTTGTCTGACATTATAGCTATTGAAGCTGAAGGTGCGTACACAAATATTTATATGATAGATAATCATACAATTACGACAAGTAAAAACCTAAAATATTACCAAAAGATACTCGAAATTGAAAAACAATTTTTCCGAAGCCATAGAAGTTGGATCGTGAACTTAAATTTTCTACAAAGCATAAACCGCACTATTTACAAATTGTATTTAACGGATGCTATTGAAGCAAAAATATCTAGAAATCAATTAGATGACTTTGAGCGTTTAATGTGTTAAAGTTATTGGTATGTTTAGTGTAAAAAATCTACATCTTATTTTTTGTTTTGTATTAATCGGTACAACAATTTGCTACTCGCAAGATTTAAGTTATTACACGTTAGGCAGTAAAACCTTGAAAAACTCAGAAATATATTCGGTTTTACAAACTAAAGATTTGAGACTCTATATCGCCACTAATGAAGGATTGTACCGATATAAGAATGGAAAAATAAATGCTATTGTATCAAGCAAACAAAAGGGAACATCTTTATTCAATCTAAGAGAAAATAGTAAAGGCGAGGTTTTTTGTTATAACCTAAATGGACAAATTTTTAAAATAAAGGACAATAAGCTTCTATTATTTACTCAAATCCCTATTGAAAATTTAGGAGCTCTTATGAGTATGGAAATTGACCAAAACGATAACTTAGTTTTTGGTTCAAAAGGTTGTTTGTTAATTTCAGAAAATTATACGAAATCAATATATACAAATGCTGAACATTCAACACCTGTATCAAAATTACCCGACGGGCGTATATTTATTGCCTATAAAAAAGGAGCTGGTTTGCATGAAATAAAAAACGGGAAGTTAGTAACTCAAACCAACGCTGCTCTAAAAAGTTCTCACGCTAAAAACCTTATTTATGCCTTCAATGAAAAATTAATTAGTGTAGATAAATTAAATAGTATTCGTAATAATGGTATGAGCACTAAACTAACTACGCTAACCCAATATTTTCAATTTGATAACAAGTCAATTTGGAGAAAAAGTCATAAAAGTGGCATAGAAAAATTAGTTTTTGACAATGAAAAAATAAACATTGAAAATAAATACTTTGCCAATACATTTATTTCAACCATAAGCAAAGGTCATAATGGCGAGATGTTTTTTGGGACATTCGGAAAAGGATTGCTTGTGGTTCCAAACAGTGAAATGATTTCTAATGACCTAAATGGGAAGGCGGAAAACATACAATCAATTACGGCTACTAAAAAGGGTAAAGTTTTTATATCTGACAGAATCAATGGTGTATTAGTTTTTGAAAATTTTACAATAAAAAAAACAGAAGAAGTTTTAAACTATATACCAGAAAATGTATTTGTTACTGACAACTATAATACAGGCTTAAGCAAAAATAATCCACTATTGTTCTATAATTCTAATTTGCTTCCTGGATCACTTAAAAATATTGATAATATTGACGAACATAATTTATTATTGAGTACATCAGAAGGTGTATATAAGTTAGGAACTGATGCAATAATTTCAGATAAAATATGGGCGCAACTTGAAAATAATAATAACGGATTTAAGTTAAAAGGGATCAATTATAGATGCATGGATGCAATTTATATGCCTAAGGAAAAAGCTATTTATATTGCTACAATATCATCCTTGCTTAGAGTCGATAAAGAAGGAAATATAAAAAAGTTGCGGATACTAAAGGAAGATATAATTGCTAATGACTTGCAAAGAGTAGATGATGAAATTTGGATTGCAACACAACAAAAAGGTATTATAATTTTTAAAAATTTAGAGCACCAAAACACACTGGATATCAAAAACGGACTTGGAAATAATTTTGTTAACAAGGTAAAGTGTCGTAAAAACTTAGTGTTTATTTCAACAAAAACTGGTTTTCAGATTTTTAACAAATTAAATAGAAAATGGTATAACATAGGAACTGCGGAAGGTTTAGAGAGCAGTGATATTAATGATTTTGCACTTTCAGATACGCAATTGTGGTTAGCTACAAACAATAGATTATTATCTATAGCTACCGATAAGTTAAAACGAAGTAAAATTGAATTAAAGTTTAGTCTCGATTCTGTATTCATCTCAGAAAAAAACCTTTTTGAATCTAAAAATAAGTCTTTCCGATATGATGAAAACAAACTTAAAATAGTTACCGATTTTAGATTAATATCTTTAGAAGATGAAGCCTATTATGAATATCAATTAGAAGGGTTTGATAAAAAAATAAAACGATTGCCCGTAGTTGAATCTTCAATTAATTATGATTACTTACCACCAGGGGAATATACTTTTTCAATCAAAGCTAAATACAGAGACAAAATAAGTCCTTCCATTAGTTTTAGTTTTTCTATAAAAAAAGCATATTGGAAAACATGGTGGTTTTACAGTATCATTTCTATATTAATGTTTTCAATAATTATAGGCTACACTTTGATTAGAAACAAAAGACTTAAAGCAATTAATAAAGAAAAATTAGACAAACAACTTCTAAAAGCTAATTACATAGAGTCCGAATTAAAAGCGCTTAGGTCGCAAATGAATCCACACTTTATATTCAATTCTCTTAACTCAATTCAAGATCTAATCTTGAAAAATGACACAGAATCATCATACGACTACATCGTATTATTCTCAGACTTAGTAAGGAATTCTTTAAAGTATTCTAACAGTGGATATGTTACTTTAGAAAATGAAATAACGTTTTTAGAAACTTATTTAAAGCTAGAAAAGTTAAGATTCGGAAATATATTTAATTATACAATCTCAAATGATTGTGATAGTACTATTAAAATACCATCCTTAATTATACAGCCTTTCGTAGAAAATGCAATAGTGCATGGATTATTTCATAAAAAAGGGGAAAAGAAATTGGATATTATTTTTACAAATTCTTCAACGGGTGTAAAATGTGAAATTACGGATAATGGCATAGGTAGAAAAAAAGCAAATAGTATACAATTACGGCAAGGAACTAATAAAGAATCTTATGCTGTGAATGCCATTAGAAAAAGAATGAAAATTTTAGGCGAAAAGCATAATAAAAAAATTGATTTCAAAATTATAGATTTAAATGTTGAAGATAAATCGGTAGGAACTAAAATTATTATCGATTTGCCAATAGTAGGTTACTAGACATGGCTTTTTTTTGAATATATCTACGCAATGTATATCGCAGTCTGTACATACAAACCTTTCAAAAACTACCTTTTGGGAACACGTAAAGTTAAATAAACTAAATATCAATCTAGAAGTCATTAAAAAAGTATAAAAATGAAAAGACTATTTTGTTTGCTAATTATAATCAGTTCAAATCTAGTTCAATGCACAGGACAAACGTTAAAAAACATTGATCCTACTACAAATCAAATATCTATTGGTGTTAGGAATCAATTATACTCTAAAATACTAGGAGAAGAAAGAGAAGTTTGGGTTCATGTACCAAAGTCGAGTATCTATGGACACAAATATCCTGTAATTTATTTGTTGGACGGTGAATTTCATTTTGAGTCTGTTGTTGGTATTGTAAGATCAAATGTAATCAACAAACTAATGCCAGATATGATTATTGTTGCTATTACAAATACTAATAGATACAGAGATTTATCAACCTCACATATTGGTAATGATGCCGATTTATCTGGTGGTGGAGAGAATTTCACTAAGTTTATTGAAAAAGAACTAATTCCTTATATAGATAGCAAATATCCTACAATACAGCATAGAACTTTGATTGGGCATTCATTAGGAGGACTACTCGTACTAAACACTTTAATGAATCATTCATCGCTTTTTAGTAATTACTTAGCCATCGACCCAAGTCTTTCATGGAACAATAAAAAACTATTAAACGAATCGAAATCAACAATTCACAAAAAAAACTTCAATACGAAATCAATTTATGTAGCAATTGCGAATACAATTAGTAATGACATAAATAATTCTATGAGTTTTGAGAAAGCATTAAAAGACACTACAACTAAAACACTTCATTTTAGATCAATTGTAGAATTTTCTGAATTACTAAAATCCAATAATCAGTTGCTTTCAAAATGGAAATATTACCCTAATGAAACACACGGAACAACGCCAATTATCGCATTACATGAATCAATACGGTTTCTCTTCGCTTGGTATAAATTTAAACATTGGGATGAATTCTACATGCCTAAACCTAAACTAACAGGTGATGAACTCGTTAAGCTTATTACGTCTCATCATCATCACATATCAAGTAAATTGGGTTACACGTATCTACCGAACGAAGCAGAGATTAATAGGTTGGCATATATGTATTTACAGAAAAAAGATTATAATAGAGCTTTCCCTTTTTTTAAATTAAATATTAAGAATTATCCTGAAAGTGCGAATGCTTATAATTCTATAGGAGATTATTATCTTGCTATTTCCGATAAAAAGAATGCCATAAAATATGTATCAAAATCAATAGACTTAGGAGGAGGGTTTGATGCCAAACAAAAGCTAGAAAAATTGAAGAATTAAATTGTTAGCTAAATTCCAATTGTAAATATCCTTTCCTCTTACAACTATTATAAAACATATGGAGACTAACGATCTTCCACTTTGAAAGGAGATGCAAAACAATTATCTTAGCATACAACAGATACAGTACTAAAAAAGCACTATATTAACGAGCTAATTGTAGATAAAAGTATCAAAAATCAAGGAAATAAGATTTTAAGAAGTTAAATATAAGTAGCTATAATTAATATGTTTAAAGTGAAAACTAACAACAATCAATAAGTTGATTATCAGTCAACAAACCAACTAACATGAATCTAAACTTACAACATAAAAACGCACTCGTTTGCGGAAGCACACAAGGAATTGGAAAAGCATCAGCGAAAGAACTAGCCAATCTTGGAGCAAACATAATCTTAACAGCGCGTAACGAAGAAAAACTAAAAAATGTACTTTCAGAATTAGACACTTCCAAAGGACAACAGCACAACTATATTGTGGCAGATTTTCAAAATCCGAATGAAGTACGCGAAAAGATTGAAGCCTATATTGCTGAAAATCATCCGTTTCATATTCTAGTCAATAATACGGGCGGACCTGCGGGCGGACCTGTGTTCAACGCAAAAATTGATGAATTTGAACGTGCCTTTACGCAACACTTAAAATGCAATCATGTATTAGCGCAAACGGTTGTGCCTGGAATGAAAGCAGCAGGTTACGGACGCATTATCAATGTAATTTCAACGTCTGTAAAACAACCATTGGATGGTTTGGGCGTTTCCAACACCATTCGTGGCGCTGTAGCCAACTGGTCCAAAACCTTGGCAAACGAACTAGGACAATTTGGAATTACGGTCAACAATGTATTGCCAGGCGCAACAGCAACCGAGCGTTTGTCAGAAATCATTAAAAACAAAGCCGCTAAAACGGGGAAATCTGTTGATGAGGTTAGTGAAGCCATGAAAAACAGTGTGCCTGCC
>CAZHSA010000141.1:0-9269 GCA_964535135.1 uncultured Kordia sp. | reverse complement strand
GGATATAATTGGTTGTGGGAAGATAATACAACAGACTTACCGTTGCCACGAAAGACAGCAATAACCAAATATGTTTTTGTGTAAAGGGTTGTATTTTATATTTTGAATAGATAAAAATTAGCTTCACGGTGTTGTACAAACTCATGGAAATCAACGTCGCATACGCAGCACCTTCAATGCCTAAATTGAGATATTTGATGAAGTAAATGTTCAATGAAATATTCAGCACAACTAAAATAGCAATCGCAACCATGTTGAAACGATAGTATTTTGAGTATAATAATATGTGCGAATTGAACGAAGTTGTCATATCGATCACCACATTAAAACTCAGAATTAGGATCACAGGAATGGTGTCTACTAAATTTTCACGCGTAGGCAGAATTGAGAATAAATCATCCACACCTAAAAAGATACAACACAACAAAAATCCGCCAATAGCAAACAATAATTTAGATACTTCTTGATACTTTTTCCCAAGTGATGCAATGTCATCTTTTGCTATATATTCTGTGATGATCGGACTGTAAATGGTATATAACCCAATTGCAGGAATTGCCAACGTCGCTGCTAGAACGACACCAATACTGTACGTTCCATTAGCTGTCATAGCGTTGCCTCCTTCAATTAGATTTGGCACCATAATTCCATCAATCTTAAACGCCAATAGCGAACCTAAAATGCTGAAAAAAGCAAACAGGCTGTATTTTACATATTCGTTCCTAAATTCACGCTGAAATACTTTTTTAGACTTTAAATTGAATTGAATATTCGCCACTTTTTTTACGTACCACAAAGCAATGAGCATGATCGTTACAAAACAAAGCACATAGATAATTTTGCCCGTTTCTACAGTGATCAAATTTCCTAAATACAGTAAAAAGATAGCAGGAAAGAAAATTTTTATCGAAAAACGCTCTAGCAATGTCGGAATGGCAATTTTTTTATAGTTGGAAGCTTGCCGTTTACACACGTCCATCATCGCGAAAGCAAAACCTACAATGACAGAGTATCCAATATAATCGAAGGCGTGAAAATCTTTTAAAACGGTTGATAATGAATTGGCAAGTAGTAGAAAAATGATGGAAAACAATATGCTATTCGCCACCACAATGAGCAACGTTGTTGAGAAAAAAACATTTCGTTTTTCAGCAGATTCTTTGAATCGTGGAAAGTAGTTGACTAACGATTGTGACGTTCCAAACACAAAAAACGCCATGAGAATTTGCGCGCCATCAAAAATATAGCGAATAATTCCTAGAAATTCTTTGTCGTTCGGGTAAATAAAAAGCGTCGACACAATGCCGATAGCAGCACCAATATAGTTGATGACACTAAATTTCAGCGTTTGTGACGATACTTCTTTTTGGTGTTTTTCCAATCGTGGCAAATGTTTGTATCACAAATGTACACAAATGTATGGAACGTGTCTACTTTTTAAAAATGTTCCTAATTATCTTTTGGCTTCACACAAAACTTCGCCTGTTGGGCATTCTGGACATCCTGTTTCATACGAAGCACGTACTCCACATATACCACCGCCAATATCGCTGTCTTCATTTCTTAATCCTCCTAGTTGTTGAAACGCCAAGTTTGAAATTGATTTTTTAGCGAGTCGCAGTGTTTTTACATTTCTTTTTTTCATGATAAAATATGTTTTTGGTTAAATTATACTGAAAATATGAAAATCTTTAGGAAATACCATACTATTTTGTAAATATTAACTTCGTCACATACATTTTAGACACTAAGAAAAGACACGCTATTGTTTACAATTTTTAAAAGAAGAAATTCTTACTATACTGCGGAAAAGAAATAACTCGCACTTACGTTTTATACCGAACTATCGTTACATTATATATTGAAACAATTATTACTTCTGTAGAAGATTGACGTTTCCCATTCTGTATGATTGATAGGACCTAATCCTTGGAAGTTAATTTTTTTGAATCCGTTTTTTCTAAAATGCGCATATCCTTCTTCATATTCAGTTCTGTCTGAGTTATCCCAAATAACTATTCCGTTTTCTTTTAATGCGTTGATGCATTTCTTTGCGCATTCAACTCTGTCTCTACCATCAATTACAATGATGTCGAATTCGTTGGTAAATTCTAGTATTTTATCGCTGTAACCTTCGTGTAACGGTATGCATTCGTACTCTACATTTTTTAGCGCGCTTATTTCATTCACTTTGTGATCAAAAAATGCTTTATCATGTTCTACAGACACGAGACTTTCAACTTTTGAAGCAAACCACAGTGTAGAATTTCCACTTCCGTATTCAAAAACTCGGAAAGCAGTATTTTCTAGTTTTTGTGTGATAAAATGAATGGACGCGTATGTAAACCAAGGCAATGGCATTTTATTTTGATCCACCGGAGTTAATAAGAATCTACTTAGAAACCATCCTTTTGGTGATATGTATTTTTTTGAAAAAAAGTACAACTCCAACAACCTTGCTGTGTATTTATATTTTCGTAGTATTTTTTTTAAAAATTTCATCGATTGGGATAAAAATTATTGCTTGATTTGAAACCACAATATTAATCATTTATTTTTCGAAAGAAGTATTTTTAAGTCCTTTGTTTTGTGAGTTGTTGTGTGCTTCCTTGAGAATGCATTAACGTCGTAGTGTAATATTAGTTACGTAGTCGTATTCTTGACCATTTTCGGTATATTTTATAACAATCCAGTAATCACTTGAAGGAAGCGCTCTACCTCTGTAGGTGCCATCCCAATTTGGGAAGTTTGGCGTTAAGGTTTTGATTAATTTTCCATAACGATCAAATATGTGAATTATGTATGGACAACCTTGATCTTCTTCCAAGTGCCATGTATCATTGTAGCCATCATTATTTGGTGTAAAAAAATTACGAACTCTAAAACACGATTCCATAGTATCTTCGCAAAGTAACTGTAAAGAAGTAAACGTATCGGCACATCCAGAAATACCATCTTCAATTAAAATATTTGTGTAGACACCTGTGCTTAAATTTTCAAGAATAATAGTTCCTTGATTATTTGCCGTTATAGAAGCTGTAAAGATTGTAGCATCCAATTCATACGAAATTATATATGTTACATTTGGCGTAGCGCCTTGAAAAACTATGACTCCGTCATTGGTTCCGCATCCGCTTGGATCTGTAACACTTTGCGTTAAGGAGAAATCAGTACTTTCTAAAACCAAATCGCCGATGGTAGCCACACAAGATGTCGCCACTTCTTCAACCTGTATGGCTGTGTACATTCCTGCTTCTAAATTGTTGAGTGCTATTTCCCCTGAAATACCTGACGTAATTGTGATTGTTTCTACAACACCATTCAAAGTATAGGAAACAGTATAGGCTGAATTTGCCGTAGCGCCTTGAAAAGCTATAGCTCCGTCATTGGTTCCGCATCCGCTTGGATCTGTTACACTTTGCGTTAAGGAGAAATCAGTACTTTCTAAAACCAAATCGCCGATGGTAGCCACACAAGATGTCGCCACTTCTTCAACCTGTATGGCTGTGTACATTCCTGCTTCTAAATTGTTGAGTGCTATTTCCCCTGAAATACCTGACGTAATTGTGATTGTTTCTACAACACCATTCAAAGTATAGGAAACAGTATACGCTGAATTTGCCGTAGCGCCTTGAAAAACTATGATTCCGTCATTGGTTCCGCATCCACTTGGATCTGTTACACTTTCCGTTAACACTAAGGAGACTCCTTCTATTTCAAGCACTCCAATTCCATCCGTGCAGGCAGAAACCGTATCGACTACCATGATCAATTCATACAATCCTTCACTTAAATTTGTTATTAATATTTCTCCAGAAGCATCTGCATTGTACGTGTTTTGCACTAAGTTTGATTCAAAGAAATAATCCACAACATAACTCTGATTGGCAGCCAAGCCTGAGATTAGAATAGCTCCATCTGAACTATTACAAGAAAGTACATCACTTGCCGTAAACGTTAAAATAAAATCGGGTTGATCTATAAATATATCTCCCAAATTATCCGTACAATTTAAACTTGCATTTAACACTTCAAACGAAATATATGTTCCGCCTTGAAGATTAGACAGTAGTATTTCTCCAGCAGCATCAGAAGTTACATTCAATATTTGTGGAGTCGCGTTGATTTGATATGTAATTTGATATGCCGTATTAGCTTCTAAGTTACTTACTAAGATACTAGCATCAGACGCACCACATACGGATGCGCTTTGCGTTACATAATTTACATTGAGGTCATTTCCGTTTAAAGAAACATTCCCAACATTATCTAAACAACCCGTAGCGAGATCAGTTACCACGATATTGGCATGAAGTCCCGCAGACAAGCCGACTATTGATAATTCGCCATTAGTATTCGATGTGAGAGTTTGCATCATTGGAGTAGATTCAAACTCATAGGTAATTTCATACGTTGTATTTGGGCTTAAATTTTCAAGTATAATTTCTCCATCTGTAGCACCGCAGGAAGTAGGATCTAGTGTTCCTAATATAGAAAAAGGCAATTCTCCCAATTCCAAAATCCAAACCGCACCTTTGTCATTTCCATTCTCGCTATCTTTGTAAGCACCAACCGCAAAACGATAAGTTCCTGCATCATTTAGTACTGTGACTGAACCTCCGAAAAAATCTCCTGAGTTTAAGTTTCCTGAGAAACAATTTTCTCCGTATGTATACAAACGTTCTTCTGACACTGTACCATCCATATTCAGTTCAACAAGAAAAAAAGCTCCTGTTTGGTTAGATAGTGTTGGGTTTTGTTGGCGCAAAGCTCCTACAACTATTTCAATTTTCCCATCATTGTCAATATCTACCACACCATCAATTGATTCTCCCAAAAGAGCATCCGAAGTAATCGTTTCGCCAAATCCGCCCGAAAGATTTGATACTTTTTGATAATTTTTTACTGTTCCGTTTGAATTCAAGAAAAGCACATAGAAACTTCCTGAGTTTGCAATTTGATCATCATCTCGATAGGCACCCACAACAATATCAGTGACTCCATCTTGATCCAAATCTCCGATATTAGCAACCGATCCACCAAAGTAATCTTCGAAGTCTAATGATGCTGAGAAATTTCCTTGCGTATCGCTTATTTTCTGAAAACTATTTACTGTAAAATCTGCATTCATAAATAAAATCCAAACCGCACCTCTTCGAGAGCCACCGTCAGCATCTCTTCGAGAACCGACAGCCAAATCTTGAATTCCGTCACCATTTAAGTCTCCAATATTTTCTATGTCAGTACCAAAGATTGCATCTCCGTTGATGAATCCTGTAAAACCGCCTTGTGTATCGCTTATTTTTGAATGTGAGAAGACAGTTCCATCAGTATTCAAGCTTAAAATCCAAACAGCTCCATGCCAAAATCCTCCATCTCCATCATAGTCTGCTCCTACTGCTAATTCAATACGGCCGTCATTATCTAAATCTCCCAAATATGCAACTGCACCGCCAAATCGATCATCTGGATCTAAACTCCCTGTAAAATTTCCACTTGTATTACTAATTTTTGTATGCGAAATTACTTGATTGTTTGCGTCTAAAAATAAAATCCACACAGCGCCTTTGTTACTACCTCCGTCATCATCTGTATAAGCACCAACTGCTATATCATTTATACCATTTCCATCAAGATCGCCTATATTGTCTATTGAAATTCCGAAGTTATCACTTATATCAAGATTCCCTAAAAAATTACCATTCAATTCATTGATTTTCTGAAAACTAGCTACTGAATAATTTTGAGTATAACTTATAGATGTGTAAATACATAGGAAGAATATCGCGAATCGCTTTATCATTCAAAAAATTGTTTTTTAGAATTTTGATATCATTATATTTGCAATATACACAAAATTATGAATCGACTGTATAAGATCATTTATCATCCAGCAATTAATAAAACTGTTCGGAATATATGTTTTCTTTTTAAAAATTTATTGCCCTCAAAGTTTAAAATTAGCCCTTCAGGAAAACTTAAAATTGTTATTGATAAATATCATGGCTTTTTCTTTTTAAAAACAAATCAAACGAGCTACATCAGTCGGCAACTTTTTTGGGAAGGTTCATTAAATTTTGAATACACACCTATTTTTATCGGATTATCAAAAAAGGTGACTGTTTTTTTTGATATCGGAGCAAATATCGGTTACTATTCCATTTTAGGAAGTAAGGTAAATTCAGAATTGATCACACATGCTTTTGAACCTGCGCTAGGCGCTAGATTCTATTTATCCGAAAATGTAAACATAAACGATTTGTCACATCAAATCTCCGTGGTACCTTTTGCACTTATGGATAGTCCAGGAGAGATTGATTTTTATGAGATTCGAAATAAAAAATATCCTTCCATCTATAACTTATCCGGAGAACATAATATTGGCACAAAAACCTATAAATTATCTGACAAAATCAGAGTGCAATCTACAACTTTAGATAACTATTTTGTGACTCAACATTTAAACGCACTCGATTTGATTAAATTAGATACGGAAGGCGCAGAATGCTTTATTTTAAAAGGTGCGAGTACTGTTATTGAACAACATCAACCAATAATTATATGCGAACTTTTATTTAATAAAATAGAGAAAGAACTTGAACAAATAATGCGTAAACATAAGTATACTTTTTATGCGCATACAAATAACGGCTTGCAATTAGTGAACACGTTGGTAAGAGACGTGGATGATGGTGTAAGGAATGTATTTTTTGTTCCAAAAAGCAAGAAATCCCTACTAGAAGAATGGATTGTAAATTAATAATTTTGCTTTTCAGTGAAGCGTTGTATTTGCCATAAATTTAAAAACTTAAAATGACGTATAGTATTATCATTCCAGCACACAATGAAGCGGATTTTATTGAAATGACGCTGACTTCTGTGGTGCAACAAACATTGCTTCCGAAAAAAGTGGTGGTTGTGAATGATAATTCATCAGACGCTACCGAAACAATTATTGATCGGTTTGTAGCACAATATCCATTCATCACGAAAGTGAACACCAACGCAAGCAACGAACATCTTCCGGGTAGCAAAGTAGTAGACGCTTTTTACACAGGTTTTGAAACGTTGGATACCGATTTTGATGTGATTGTGAAGTTGGACGCGGATTTAATAGTACCTGCAACCTATTTTGAAACAATTTGTCATCACTTTGCGCACGATCCTAAAATTGGTGTTGCTGGCGGCTTAGCTTTTGTTGAAAAAAACGGACAATGGACGTATGAAGCTATTGCCGATAAAAATCATGTCCGCGGTCCGTTTAAAGCCTATCGAAAAGCGTGTTTTGAACAAATTGGCGGTTTGCAAAAATCATTGGGTTGGGACACGGCAGATGTACTTTTAGCACGTTTTTATGGTTGGAAAGTATTCGTAGATCAAACTTTACATGTAAAACATTTAAAACCTACTGGAAACGCATACAAACAGAAAGTACATCGCAATCATGGAGCTGTTTTTTACAAGCTTGGATATGGCTTTTGGATTTCACTGATTTCCTCCTTCAAAATTGCTTTAAAAAAGAAAAGCATTTCCGTACTTCTCGATTATATGAATGGTTTTTTTGCAGCTAAGAAGGCAAAGGCGCCAAAAATGGTTACGGAAGCACAAGCAAAATTCATTCGCTCATACAGACGTACGCAAATGACACAAAAGATAAAACGGTTTTTACGGCTCTCTTAGTCAGAAAAATAGCAGGTATTTCTTCTTGTTTCAAATAAAAAATTGCTTTTTTAAAGAAATTTAATGTATTTTTAGATCGTATTACCTTTCAAGAATCCCTATCCAGTAAAAAGTATATTCATGGTAAATGCAATTATCATTGAAGATGAACAATCTTCTATGGAATATTTAGTATCTATTCTCAAACAACATCATAAAAATATTAAGGTTTCCGGTTGGGCTTCTGATGTTGAAGATGCCGTAAGTTTAATTCAACGAAAAAAACCCGAAATCGTATTTTTAGATATTCAACTAAACGACGGAAGTGGTTTTCAAGTGCTGGATCAACTGAAAACAGAAATGACTTTTGAAGTTATTTTCACCACAGGCTTTTTAGATTATAAGGAGAAAGCAATGGATTATTTTGCGTTTTATTACCTTAATAAACCCATACAAACAGGCGAATTGAAAAAAGTGTTGGACATGTATGATTTGAAACGTTCGGCATTTGACAAGCTGAAGTTTGAAGCTTTGAAACAGCAAATTGCGAACAAAGGAGAATCGATCACTATTTATGAAAAAGGGAAATACACTTCTATTCGCTGTGCAAGTATTGTGTATTGTGAAGCTTCTGGCAGTTACACAACTGTGTATTTGAGATCGGCTGAAAAATTGATGATTTCAAAAAATTTAAAGTATGTGGAAGAAATGCTAGAACACAAAGACTTTTATCGCATACACCGATCGTATTTGGTCAATGTACGCCACGTTAAAAAGTTAACGAATGATGGTATTTTGACCTTATCAAACGGAAAAGAAATCGCTACTTCTGCTAGAAATCGCAAGAAAGTATTAGATTTTTTAAATCTCTACAATAGCAAAAACATTTAATTTTTCAATACTGCTTCAATCGGATTTCCTGTGGCTGCATTTGGAAACGAAATTTCTAATAAAGCCGAAATTGTTGGCGCAATGTCTGTTATATTGTAGCGCTGTAATGTTTCGCCATGTTGTATGCCATTTCCATAGAATAGTAACGGAACATGTGTATCATAGTTAAAACCAGAACCGTGTGTAGAACCTGTGCGCGAGTACGGAATCGTAGCAATGTCTAATACAAAACAAACATCGCCTGAACGCTTTTGGTTGAAACCACGTTGTAACGTAGCTGCAATTCCACGAGAAAATTCGCTATTCATAAAAGCCGTACGCGTGTATACTTTTGAAATTTGATCGTAACTTACTAATTCGCGTTGCAATGCGTTTTCTATCGCTGTGGCGGAAAGTTTCAATCGTTTTATTTCTGCATAATTTAAAAATATTTGTCCGCTCGAAATGTTTTCAATCAGTTGTTCGCTTCCGTAGGCAGTCTTTAAAAAGTCTTTTAGTTTTTTTTCTAAAGGGCTTCTATTAAAATATCCTGCTGGAATTTTTAAATCTTGCAAATATGATGGTACGTGTACCGCTGCGTGATCTGCCGTCAAGAAAATGGTATAGTTTCCTTCACCAACTTCAGCATCAAGCGTAGCAAATAAACGTTCTAAATCTTTGTCTAAGCGCAAATATGTATCTTGAATTTCAATAGAATTCACACCAAAACGATGTCCTAC
>CAZHSA010000140.1:0-9279 GCA_964535135.1 uncultured Kordia sp. | reverse complement strand
CCTCCAGCAGTTTCTCTATTATCACCATTTACAGTTACGTTTACAGAAGTACCATTAGGAGTATTAAATGAAGCTGGTAGATTTCTATTAGTAGACCTTGTATCTATTTGAGCTCCACAATTATCTTCATATCGGATGTCCCCAATAGAAGATAATTGATCATTTAAAGTTGAACCACATTCCATAATCATTGGTCTTAACCTTTCATTAGAAATATCATCCCTATCAGAACCTGGATCGTTTGAAGTTGAAGATTCTGTTATAACATTTGAATTAACTTCAAATCCATCAGGAGCTGTAAATAAAGGAGCTTGATTATCCGTAAAGGCTAAGGTTTGAATAGTTGTCCCCTCATTACCGCTTGCATCAGTTACTTTAAAAGTTCTCTCAATCTCATAACAACCATTTGAAGAATTCTGCGGAGCAGAATCAGAATAAGAAACTGAAAATGGAAATGTACTACAGTTATCTGAAATAGTAATTACGCTACTATTAGATGTAAAAGTAGCACTACTAGCTGTAGGATTATTTACGCCAACATAGACTTGTGAACTTGGATCGAATGGGTCAATATTTGCATCACATTCCAAATCAAAACGTAAACTCCTAAACTTATAAACCATTTAACTGCTTTGTTTGTTGATTGAATTTCGAATTATTCTTTGAAACTTCTCAATACTCAATACTCATAAAACACCATCAATTCAAATGCTTTTTTTCAAACATTTCCATGAATAATTCTTTGAGTGTATCGTTTTCTACATTGTTGATATAAATCGCTTGGAAGTCATTTCGGAAGTTTTGTATTTTCCGAAGATCTATTCCTTTGTAGCGGATGGTTCTGCTGATTTCATTCCAAATTTCGAACAATCTCCCAATCAGTTTTCTATTGGTTTCAAATTGTGCATTCAATTGCCCTAACAAACTTTTGGTATAGCTTGAAAATAAAGGCATTTTTGCCAATTTTTGCATGGAAACATTCATAAAGTGCTGAATTTCTTCTTCGCTTTGAAATGAAAAAAACCGATACCGATCTTCCGTGTTACATTTTTTGCACGCCACAATTGCAAACGTATCTTTGATCATTTGTGTACAATCGTACATAGATTCGTAATACAACTCCAAGCCTAAATTGGTGTTGATAATCAAGACTTCACTTTTGATCAATTCTGTCAAGAAATTTTTTAAAATAACAACTTGCTGATGCGAAATGATCAGTTGTTTTTTGTGATGTTTCTCGTTGATATGAAGGTAGTGTAGCGACATATTTTTAACAATCTCTAAAATAACATATTAAATAACAACAAATTGTTAAAAAAGATTATTTCCTGTGATTTTGGTATTGGGAGAATCTATATTACGTAAGATGTTCTACTCGTTATATATGGATTCCTGCCTACGCAGGAATGACATTGCCACTTCTTGACTCTTATAAGATCACTCCACAATCTCCATTTTCTTCAGCAAAAACGAAGCATTCATGTTGGAACAGATGCCTTTTTTGAGTAAATAGCCAAAGAACAATTCATCGTTGATGATTTCTGCATCAAAGAAATAGTTTTTTACTTGATCAATTTCTTTTTCCAATTCGCATAAGCTCAAATCGTGCGTTGCAATGATGCCTGCTGCATTTTGCGAAGCGAGTTTTTGCACAATTTTCTTCGATCCCATCGCTTTGTCATGACTGTTGGTTCCTTTGAGAATTTCGTCCAAAATGATGAAATACGTATCGTTTTCAATTCTGTCTACAATCATTTTTAAGCGTTGTAATTCCGAAAAGAAATACGAAGCGCCTTCCGCGAGCGAATCCGTCGTACGCATGCTTGTAATGAGTTTTATAGGCGAATATGTTGCGCACTTTGCACAGATTGGCAATCCGACATTCGACATCACAATACTTAACGAAACCGTTCGTAGAAACGTACTTTTCCCCGCCATGTTTGCGCCTGTAACAATGAAAAACTCGGAGCTTCCAATGGTAAAATCATTGTCAATTCGGTTGTTCGTGCGTAATAATGGATGTCCTAATTTTTCTGCATTCATCACTTCTTTCGCAGCAACATCAATCGTTGGATAACTGAATTGTGGATGATTGAACGCAAAGTTCCCTAAACTGTTGTACGCATCAAAAAAGGTAACAACTTCAAACCATTGTGCCACTTTTGCGCTGTGCTTTTCAATCCAAACTTCTATTTGATACGATTTTAATATATCCCACAGTAAAAAACCATTTAAAAAGATACCGACTAAGATGTTGTTTCGGTTGTCTAGCGCATCAATTCGTTTGGAAAATCCGTTGACTAAAGTAGACGCTTTTTGAACGTCGCTGTGAATGTTTTGCTGTTTTTCTTTTAATACACTTGACGAAAATGTTTCCGCTTCAATGCGTTGTAATAGTTGTCCGTATTGTTGAAATGTGTCTTTTGCTTTGTTGGTATTGTTGGAGAGTTGATTGATACTTTTTAGGAATCTCCCCGTAATTCCTAATCCTAAGAAAAGCCATAATAAAGCTACCAAAAATGGTAAAATTTGCAGGGAAACTAAGGTAATGACCGCAATGGATAGTATTGAAAAAATAAGTGGTAAGTATCGAATTGACTTCGGAATGAAACTTTTATAACCATGCAACCAATGGGTAATACTTGTCGAAGTTGTTTCTACGTTGATGAGCAAAGCAATTGCTGAAAAATGCTGTCGCCATGTTGCTTTTTGTGCTAATTCTTGAATGGCTTCTTGTCGTTTGGCAATGGCAGAAATATCATTGCTTGCTAATAAACGTGCAAGTCTATTTTTTCCTTCTTTTGTCGTAGCACGATTGAGATATTGAAAGAAAGAAGCAGTTCCAAAGAGGTCAATATCGTAACTGAACTCGTGTGAAGCATCTAAAAATTCTTCGCCTGTAGGCAATTTGGAAAGATCGTCATCTAAGACATCTAATTCTAGTTGATTGCATTGAATCAGTGCTTTGAGTTTGTTGCTTTTGTAGACCAAATCCGAATGACGAAATACTAAAAACAGAAAGATTGCCATCCCTGCAATAGACGCCAATATTACATACGGCCATTGCCCGAACAAGAGATAAATAGCGAATGCTACACCTACAAAAACGATCAAACGCAGCAAACTTGACTGATTGAGTTTTCGGCGTTGTACTTTTAATTCGGCTTCAAATTTGGCTTTTTGTTGGGTATAAAAATCTTTTGGGTTTTGCATGATGGTATTCTGAGAAATATCTCGCCAAGAAACAAAAAAAATTGCAAATCCAATAAGGTTTACAACGGTTCGTTTTTATTCTTACAAAAAGTTTAACAGTTACAGATATCTTACGTTACTTTTTCGCTGTTTTACAGATAAATTACAATAAGTTTATTTTTTGTAACAAATCGTCTTTGTATTTTTTCCCGATAGGAATGTTGTCATGCAAAACAGTGATGTTGCTTTGATCAATTTTTTGAAGATACTCCAAATTGACAATATAACTTCGGTGCACACGCACAAATTTTTGACTGAGTTTGGTGATGATTTTGTTCAAATTGCCACGAATAAGATGCTTTTGATTGTTGACAAGTTGAATTTCCGCATATACATGTTCACTTTTGATAAAGAGAATGTCTTTAAATTTTAGTTTAATGAACACATTTTTTTCTTTGATGAAAAACGCATCTTTGATGATCAATTCTTCATCATTGACTTCTCCAATTCGCTTGGAATAGTTGTACAAAGCAATTTCGATAGAGGTGTATAATTCGTCTTTGGTAAACGGCTTGACCAGGTACGCTGGCGGCATTACTTTTTTGGCTTGTGAAACCGTTAACGGATCTGAGTTGGAAGTGAGAAAGATAAACGGAAAATCATAATCTTTTCGAATTTTTTCCGCAATGTCAATGCCCGTTTTTCGTCCAGAGAGTTGAATGTCTAAGATTGCCAAATCGGGTTTTTCTGCTTCTATAAGTTCGATAGCTTCCGTATAATTAATTGCAGGTTCTAATGCTTCATAGCCCAAATCTTCCAAGGTATCACAAATGTTATCTGCTATGATAATTTCGTCTTCAACTACTACTATTTTTACTTTACTCATATCGTGATTAGTCTAATAAGGCTCTTTTTTGGGTGTCTTTAAAGATAATTTCAAACGTGGCTCCTTTGGTATTGTCCAACGTAAATTGTCCTTGCAGTTGTTTTGTGAGACGACGTACCAAACGCAATCCTAAACTTTTTACTTTTGCTAAGTCAATCGCATCATCTATTCCTTTTCCGTTGTCTGCCACGATCAATTTGTATTCGTCCGCGTTCAGTTTATTGATGGAGATGTTTAGCGTATTATCCGCCGCAGCGTCAAACGCATATTTATACGCATTGGTGATGAGTTCGTTTACAATTAAACCCAACGGAATTGCCGTATCAATATCAAACTGCATGTTTTCTGTACTGATATTTGTTTCTACTTTTTTGTCAGAAGCGTACATGTATGAAAGTTCTTTGACCAACACGTTGATGTACTCGTCAAAGTCGATTAAACCTGTATCATTTTGATAGAGTTTTTGGTGAATTAACGCCATCGACTTTACTCTGTTTTTCCCTTCATTCGCTAAATCTAACGCTTTCTCATCTTCAATTCCTTTCGTCTGTAATTCGAGCAGACTCGATACTATTTGAAAATTATTTTTCACTCGATGATGAACTTCTTTCAGTAAAAGTTGCTTTTCCTGCAAGGCTTTTTCTATGATTTTATTTTTTTCATCTAGTATTTTAGACGTTTTCTTTTTTCGTTGATAGGCATAATAGGCAAATCCGCCAAGCGCTAAAGCAAGCACAAAAAGTCCCAACAAAATTTGTTGTACATGGCGTTCTTCCTGAAGTTCATTTTGTTGTTTTAAATCTAAAACCGCTAAAGCTTCTGCGTTTTGAATGCTGTCTTTGTATTGTTGTTTTTCAAATTCGTAACTAAGTTCTATTTCTTTGAGTTCCTCTACTTTCTGTTTGCTAAATGCGGAGTCTTTTATTTTGGTATACGTTTCAAGGTATTTAAAAGCTTCCGAAGCATTGTTCTGTTTTTCATAAAAAGTAGCTAAGGCTTTTGCAGTGTATTGTTTGTCTTTTAGTACATTTAATTCATCCCAAATATCATATGCCTTTTTAAAGTAATAAATTGCTTGTGTGGCGTTTCCCTTGTTTGCCCAAAAATCTCCTGTGGTTTGATTTAAGTATCCACTAAAACGTTTGGCTCTTCTCACTAGTGGAATCTTACGCGCAGCTTCTAAATAAAAATAAGCACTATCTAGGTTCCGTTCATGTGTCAATACTCTTGATAAATGCACTTTTGCATACGCTTCACCGGCATTAAATTTTATTTTTTTAGCATTTTTAATCGAGGTGAGTAAATTTTGTTTTTGTGCTGCAATAGGCGCACAAGCACAACTTAGATGAATCATTGCTTTGTTATTTCTCCAAATGGAACTACTGCGATAATTCTCTGATTTTTCATAGATATCAATAACTTCATCCAATAGTGCCAATCCTTTTTCATATTGACCGTTAGAATAGTATATATAACTTTGCGCTTTTAAGAGTGGAATTAACTTTTTTTCCTTGTCGGGAAGCTGTAATGCAATTTTTTTTGCCGTGTTTAAATCTGTAATAGCATCTGCATTTTGAGAAATATTATTTTTAATATTAGCGCTAGTAGAATAGGCTTGTATAAGTCCATTTTTATCATCTATTTTTTTAAAAAGTTCAATCGCTCTATTTACATAAGAAATGGCTTTACTGTAGTCGTTTTTAATTTGAAAAACACTTGCCAATGCTTCAGAAGCTTTCGCAAGATTGAGTGTGTCTTTTGTTTTTTCAGCTAATGCATAGGCAGTTTCTAACTGTTGTACTTTTTCAACACTTCCACGAGCTGCATTATTTGCTAGTTTCATGGCTACAGCAATCAATTGTTTTGGATTGTTTGATTTCTCCGCAAGTTCTTTTTGAAACTGCAACAACATATTGATGCTATCTTTATTACGAGTTTGCGTTAGCATTTTAGAAATGCTGTCGTATTTCTTTTGAATGGTTGACTCTTGCGCAGAAACACAAAAAGCAGCACATAAAAGTGCTAAGAATATTCCTTTTTTAAATGGTGCAATAGACATAAAATCTATGTTATGGTTAGTTTGGTTGTCGTAAAAATACGGATGTTTTTAAACATCGAAAAGAGACATACTTTTTTAACAAAGTATATCTCCTTCTTTTAATACTGATATATATATGTTTTTATATTGAATTAATTAACTATGATTTTCTTGGTAATAGTGTTATTATTATTGCTTTGTATTTTTAAAAAGTACATCCCTGATGGCAATTGTGAAACATCTATTAACACCTTCTGATCTTGTGAATGTATTTGTTCACTTGCGTATACCTGCTGTCCTGTAATACTATGCATTGTGATATTATTTGTATCAAATTGACTGTTGGTAAATTGAACTGTTAATATGTCTTTTACAGGATTTGGACTTACCGTTATTGTCGCTATATTTTCTTCTTCTACACTCAATGGCATTGATAGCACACCTTCAAACCATGCAAAGTATCCTGGATTAAATGCTCCTAGAATAGCGTCTAATACACCGTCTCCTGTAACATCGCCAAAGCTAACGGTTGCAAATTGACCAAAATCAAACGATCCTAAATCTCCTGACGGTACTTGGTATGTATATGTTCCAAAATCTGGCGCTGCTGCAGTTCCTATATTTTCTATCCATCTCACTGTTCCGTTATCTACTCCAAAAATCATATCATAATCACCGTCACGGTCAACATCATGGAAATTAGGAATCGTGGTTAAGTTATCTGGATGCGGCCAATTGCGGTCAAATAATCCTGTGCCAGCATTTAAGTCCCACGGATTTTCTAAGTGAAATTTACGATCAAAGCTAGGCATCATTTTCGTTCCTTCATTTCTGAAATATGTTAACGAATCACTTCCCATCGTCACCATATCTAAATCGTCATCATCATCTAAATCGACAAATGCAAAACTTGGAAAGTTTGCCACATTTTGATTTTCTATCCCAGTTATGGTTGAATCTACAAAGTTAGGAACTGTTGCTGTTCCTGTATTTTCATAATAATGAATATCATTGAAATTAAAATTATTTTCATCGTTTTTGGATCCAAAGAATAGATCGTAATCTCCATCATCGTCAATATCTACAAATTGACATTTGGTTTCATTATTTCCGCCTGGAACATTCGCAACAGCATCTAAAGTTGGCAATGCCGTTTGTACCCAATTTGGTGCTGTAGAAGAACCTGTGTTTTCATAATAATACAGTTTTCCATCTGCAGATTGACCTCCAGAAACCATGTCTAAGTCACCATCTCCGTCTAAATCGACCAGAACTGGAGCGCTTAATCTTCCATTTGCTGTTGGCAATACCGCTACATCTAATCCTGCTGGATTTGGACCAGGTGCAGTAAAACCTGTTCCTGTTGCTGAGGCATGAATTCCTCTAAATTCCCATGTGTCTGGAAATACAGATTGTGCTGTTGCAATATATGTACCCAGTGCACATACTAAAAAAAGTAGTTGTTTTTTCATACGATTTGAGTGTTTTTGTAGGTTAATGGTGTAAATATAATTTGAAAAACACTCCATTATTTCACTAATGTTCTGAACATGTTGTATAATGTTCTGAACATTATTCTATAGTTATGAAACAAAAAAAGCGAATACCTAAAAGATATTCGCTTTGTAAGATTACTGTTTATTTTTTATAGTGTTTTTGCGTCTACTTTTTTGAAAAAAGAGATGATGGTTTGCACAGCATTTGTGTAGAATTCTGGGTGAATGTTCTCAAAATCATCTGTAGGTTGGTGATAATCTTTATGATCTTCTACTCCGAAATAGATAAACGGAATTGCTGCCTTGTGAAATCCTGCGTGGTCGCTCGCAAATGTCCATTCTTCATGACCGATTTTTAAGGTAACATTACCGCTTGTTTGCGTGTTTTCTATAACCGTTTTGTATTGCGGATAATGTTGCGGTCCCACAGCATATAATTCTTTTTTATCGCTACGGCTGATCATATCCATATTGATATTCAGTTTAAGTTGCGATTTTTCAATAATTGGGTTTTCGACATAGAAATACGAACCTACCAAGCCTTTTTCTTCTGCATCAAACGCAGCTAGTATGACCGAATGTTTTGGTGGATTTTGTTGGAAGTATTCCGCGAAAGCGAACAATGCACTAATTCCTGAAGCATCATCGTCAGCACCATTGTAAATTTCACCATTTTTGATGCCTTCATGATCATAATGCGCGGAAATCACAATGTATGCATTCGGTGTCGAGCTTCCTTTGA
Organism: uncultured Kordia sp.; assembly: GCA_964535135.1. Taxonomy (GTDB): domain Bacteria; phylum Bacteroidota; class Bacteroidia; order Flavobacteriales; family Flavobacteriaceae; genus Kordia. Next base: position 925 of record CAZHSA010000140.1, on the reverse strand, counting down.
TGCATCCGAGAATATTTTCACCTTGTTTACTTTTTGATTTTTCTGGCATTGCAAACACTTGCGCAAACGTTTCTCCCAAAGGTTGCACACCTAATCTTTTAAATTCTCCGCTGATATATTCTTTTGCTTTTTTAGCTCCTGTAGTACCCGTTTCACGTCCTTCAAAAGCATCTGACGACAATGTTTCAATATGCTTTAATAAGTTCCTCTTTGAAAAATCGTATGCAGTTTTAAGCGTTTCAGATTTTTTAGGTGATTCTTTTTTTTCAGTTTTACAGCTTATACACAATAACAAGCCTAGAAAGAGCAACTTTGTTAATTTCATCGTATTTTTTTGGTGAATATAACTAAAAAACCCAAGCAAAAGATGCTTGGGTTTTTTATACATTTTATTGATATGATTTTTTATCCTTTGAAAGATGCTTTTAAATACTCACGATTCATACGTGCAATATTTTCAAGTGAAATTCCTTTCGGGCATTCTACCTCACAAGCTCCAGTGTTGGTACAGTTACCAAAACCTTCCGCATCCATTTGATTGACCATGTTCATGACACGATCAGTAGCTTCTACTTGTCCTTGTGGCAATAATGCAAACTGCGATACTTTTGCCGAAACAAATAACATGGCACTAGAGTTTTTACAGCTTGCTACACATGCGCCGCAACCAATACAAGTTGCTGCATCAAAGGCAGTATCTGCATCGTGTTTGTTTACAGGAATTGCGTTGGCATCAATTGTATTTCCTGATGTATTTACAGAGATAAATCCTCCTGCATGTTGCACGCGATCAAACGCACTTCTGTCTACCACTAAGTCTTTGATTACAGGAAATGCTTTTGCTCTAAATGGCTCAATATAAATAGTGTCGCCATCTTTAAACTTACGCATGTGCAATTGACAGGTTGTTATACCTCGATCTGGT
>CAZHSA010000139.1:0-9335 GCA_964535135.1 uncultured Kordia sp. | reverse complement strand
AAGCTCCAATTGGGTCTATTAAAATTCCTTCCCACTTTAATACTGCTGAAATGTCCTTTTTTAAAGGTATGTTTCGTAAAATTGGTGTAATTACGGTTGGTCCGGTTACAATAATTAATCCCGAAAATAAGAATGATAATTCCCAACTCAAGTTAAATACATAATGCGCAACTATTCCAGCACCAAAAAAAGTAACTGCTGCACCTAGCGTAATAAGCTTAGTAATTACAGGGCCAACATTTTGAATTTCAGAACGTTTTAGTGTCAAACCTCCTTCAAATAGAATGATACTTATGGCTAAAGAGACAAAATAATATAAAGCATCGCCTGGAAATAGTCCTTTTTCACCATTCCAAATCGGTTCAATCCATTTGGTGCCGTCTTCCGATAAAAATTCGGCGGCAATAGGTCCAACTAACAAACCAATTAATATTAATGGTAAAATTGCTGGAATTTTAAATTTCCACGCAAACCATTGTGCCAATATTCCTAAAATGATAATCCCAGCTAATTCGAGCATGTACGCGTTTTTTTTAAACGTAAATTTAACAATTATAATGGTAAAGTGCGCGCAATAATACCAATTTACATTTAAAATAGTGTTTATAAACTCATATCACAAAGACCTTTATGATTATTTAATTTTTTTAAAGTGATATTTTCCGTCTTGTGTAATGGTAAATCCTGTTATTTGTTGTGATTCGTCTCTTGTAAATTGTATCGTAGCACTCGCCGCTTTTAAAATAAATACATCTTTGGAAGAAGGTGTTAGCAACGCAGCATCTGCCGGGTTTTTAGGATCAGAAAATAACAATTCGTTATTATACAATACTATTTCAAAAACGCGATTCAGTGTTTCGCTATGTAACTTATAGATTCCTTTATATTGTTTTAATTTTTCTTTAGAGATTTCTTTTTTGGAGAAAATTTGAATAGGATTGCCTAAAAAAACACTCGCAATATAGTTTGATAGTTCTTCGGTTCTGTCAAATTTGGTATTAGATAAAATACAGATAAAGAGATCTTCATGACGAACATACATGCCATAACTTGTAAAGCCAAATAAATTTCCACCATGTTGAACGGTTGCCTGTTCGCGTACTTTTTTTAGAAAAAATCCATAACCATAACCTGTTCCTTTACCGTCAGTTGTTTTCTTTTCTGAGATTAATTGATTCACAACAAAATCTGACAAAACCGTTTTTTGTGAAAGTGCTTTATTCCACAAAAATAAATCGTTGGCAGTAGACACAATTCCGCCAGGCGCATACAATGCAGAACCGACCATTTTAGGTGCAGGTACTAATTTTCCATTTTTAATATTGTACCCTGTTGCTATTTTCCGTTTCGGCGTGTTTTCACGATACCAAAGTCCTGTGTTTTTCATTCCTAGTGGATCAAAAAGGTGTTTTTTGAGATACGCTTTCAGTGACATTCCTGTTGCCTTTTCCAAAGCTGCACCTAGCAACGGGTAATTTGAATTGCTGTAATTCCACTTTTCTCCAGGTTGAAATTTAAGAGGTTCATCTTTATAATACGCAATCAATTGTTTTGGTGAATGTTCTTGGGCAAGCAGATGAAATTCATTGTCATCCACATCAAAATATTCAGGAATCCCAGAAGTTTGCGATAACAAATGGTGAATGGTGATTGGATATTTTTTTGAAGGATAATACGGAACATATTTCTGAATGGTGTCCGACAACGCCATTTTTCCGTCTTCTACCAATTTTAAAATAGCTGCAGATACAAATTGCTTGCTCATCGAACCAATTTGAAACACCATATTTGTGTGTAGTTTTCGCTTCGGTTTTATCGAAGCCAAACCGTAGGATTTTTCGAAAACAATTGTTCCTTTTTTGGCAATTAATACAACAGCACCAGGTTCATTTTTAGGATATTCTTGTTGAAGGAATGTATCAATTTGTTGCAAATAAGCAGCATCATTTTGTGCATGTACAACATTCAATACAGCGAGGAATACAAGAAATAGCAAATACTTTTTCATTTATTAATTTTTGAACAAATGAATTGCTTTTATTGATGAAAATCTACCCAAATCTAGATTTGAGCATAGGTTTTAGGCATTTTTTTCTTGTGCTTTTCGGAATTCGCTTGGCGATTGTTTGGTAATAGATTTGAATACGCGTTGAAAGGTTGCTTGCGAATTAAAACCGCATTCAAAGGCAATTCCTGTAATGGTTAAATTTGAGGTGTTTCCTTGTAAAAGTCGCGTTTTAAAAGCTTCTACACGATACGTATTTATATATTCATTAAAGCTTTTGTGAAGGTGTTGATTTAATACAGAAGAAATAATTTTTTGAGAAATATTCGTCTCTTTTACAACATCCGAAAGCTTCAACGACGGATTCAAAAATAATTGCTTTTCTTGCATTACATATTCCAGTGTTTCGATGGTGTGTTGTACAACGGCATCTGAGATTTCTTTACTTTTTAACGTTTTTTTGTAGGTTTTAAAGCTGATGATATATCCATTAATTCCTAACCAATACAGCAGCACAATCAACGGAATATACACAGGATACCATCCAACAACGCCTAATAAAATGTTTGAAGATGCCGGAATAATATACAATATCAAGTGCAATAACCATATTCCAGAAAATAGAGAAAAACCAATTACAAAATGACGCGCCCAACTTGCGGAAACTTTATTTTTATGATTGTTTTTATGTTTTGAAAGTACTTGAAAAGCAAACCATAGATAAATGGCCAAAGACAACCATCTTGGAATGTCTACATACACATTATACGTTTCAATAAATGTACCTAAATCAAACTGGCTTTCTACACCGATAAACCCTAAATAACCAGCTGCAATATATCCAAGTATAGTAATGCTCGGAATAAAATCTAAAACGACACTGTAAAAATGAATACGATGTTTCTTTTGTAGTCTGAAATTTGAATCTAGGATCGATTTTACATAAAAATAAGACAAAGGCCCAATAGGCATAATAACGACCATAGGAATGATGGCTTCGAGAAAATTTAAAACGGGAAAGTCATTCATTTCTATGGCTTCCATCGAATAGATATTGAAACACGCCATAGAAATCAACACCATAATCCACGCTAACAATCTACTAGCTTGTACATGACTTTTTCGCCTGAATAATAATATTGCCATGATCACGCCTTGCAGCGTTCCTAATAGCATAATAATGTTTAAAAATTCATTCATGTAGCTGGTAAAAAGGATAATTTACTAATTTCAAAAACTGTACAATAGAAAGTCTTCAAAATTATTTTTCCTTACTATAATTGACCATGATGCGAAGTTCGTTATATGAAAAATCGGCACCTGCAATTTCTTTGAGTTCGTTTAGGCTTTCAAATGTATTGTTTTTAATGAGTTCCAAACCTTTGGTTACTTTTTCTTCCGATAAAATTTCAGTAATATCCAACACGCCTTCCGTGACATAATGCCCTAAATGCCCAAAAATTGTGGAAGCCGCCAAGGCTCTTTTTTCTGCAATTTCTTCTATTGAAAGACCTTCTTTAAAAAAATCGAACGAAATCTCTTTGGTGTTTTTCTTTGCAACTTCAATCACTACTTCTTCCTCTTTTGGCGACAAATTGTGTTTTACCGAATATTCGTTGATGATTTCTAAAATTTCTTCACCGTATTTTTCCACACGCACTTTGCCCATTCCGTGTACTTTTTTGAGTTGTTTTGCGGTTGCTGGCAACAATTCGCACATTTCAAACAATGATTTTTGCGTAAATACTTGAAATGGCGGTATATTTTCCGAACTTGAAATACTCAATCGGAACAAGCGTAAATCTTCAAACAATTCTTCATGTGTGGTAGACGTGGCTATTGCTCGTTTTACAACTTTTACTTCTGAAACTTCTAAGATAGAATTGGCACGTATTTTTAAATAGTTTTCTGTTGAAAAATTATTGGATAAGGCTCCTAAAGTTTTAGTTTTTACAGCCAATTTATCTTCCAAGTCTTTCAATTGTTTTTCAAAATCTTTGGAGACTGCTTGGTTGTCTGTGGTAAATGTAAGTGTACTTAAAACCGTTGCAATTTGTTCGTGGGTTTGTGCTTTAAAATACGCAACCGCCTTTTTAAAACGCATTTGAATGGTCGCATCTTCTTCAGGATTTTTTACAGTTTGTGCCAACGATTCCAATTGATTTTTGAACGAATTGTTAATCTTTAATAAAGGAATAATTCCTTTGTCTTTAATACTTTCAAGCGGTTGCAGAATATTTCCGCTCAACGTATTTGTATTTTTATAATAGATATCAATCAATCGTTTTACAGGATATAAAAACGGATGGTAATCAAATATTTCGCCCATCAAATCGAGCTGATATGCTTTTTTAGAAGCGTTCAAATCGGCTTCGCTAGGTTCGTTTTCTTCCAATCGTTCTGTAAAGCTATTCACCGTCGTATCACTAATAATACTCGCTGCTTTTATCGGTGTTTTTAACACAATACCTTCCAAGGTTTTACAGCGACTCAGCGCCACATACGTTTGTCCGTGCGCAAAAGAAGCTTCGGCATCAATAATAGCTTTATCAAAGGTTAATCCTTGACTTTTATGAATGGTAATTGCCCATGCCAATCGCAACGGAATTTGCGTATACGTTCCTTCAATATGATTGGAAATTTCCTTGGTTTCTTTGTTGAGCGTGTACTTTATATTTTCCCAGGTTTCATACGTGGCTTCAATAATATCTTCTTCGGAACATTTTACCGTAATGGTATCTTCTTCCAAGTGAATTACGGTACCAATTTTTCCATTGTAATAGCGTTTTTCAAGCGAACTATCATTTTTAATAAACATGACTTGCGCACCTTCTTTCAGCACTAAATTTTCACTATTTGGATATATTTTTTCGTTAAAATCGCCTGTAATACTAGCGGTATATTCCCTTTTGGGTGTTTTTAAATTGTCTAATTCTTTTTGATTGATGGCGTCTGCGCGATTGTTATGCGTTGTAAGTGTAATGTAGCCGTCTTCTTTTGTTGGATTGAACGTTGGCTTATACTGCTTGTTTAGAATTTCTGCGGAAGCGGTAGAAAGTGTATTGTTACGAATTTCATTCAGGATCGCAATAAATTCTTGATTTTGTTGTCGGTAAATGTATTTTAATTCAATTGCTAAAATGGCAGCTTTTTGATACGCCAAACTGCTAAAAAAATAGGCGGTTTGGTAATACTCTTTCAGTAATTGCCATTCATTTGGACGTACTACTGGCGAAAGCTGTTGCAAATCGCCAATGAGCAACAATTGTACGCCACCAAAAGGTTTCCGATTGTTTCTGTAGCGACACAATACATCGTTGATGCCATCTAAAACATCGGCGCGTACCATACTAATTTCATCAATAATAACAAGATCTAACGATTTTATAATATTGATTTTAGTTTTGCTAAATTTACGTTGCACTTTCGTATTTCTTCCTGTAGCACTCGGAATAAACGGTTCAAAAGGCAACTGAAAAAACGAGTGAATGGTAACTCCTTTGGCGTTAATTGCTGCAACACCTGTTGGCGCAACCACCACCATTCTTTTTAACGAAGTCGATTTTATTTTGTGCAAAAAAGTAGTTTTTCCTGTACCTGCTTTCCCTGTTAGAAATAAATTCCGATTCGTTTTTTCTATAAAATTAAATGCTAAGTCTAATTCTTTATTAGTTCCCATGAGACATTTCTTGCCTTAAAGTTAAAAATTAAATATATAGGAATTTTATTATATAAAACTTACGTTAATATGATATTTAAAAAATTATAATTTAACAGAAGAAGCGTGGTATCTACAAAATATAGCGACTCTTTTCTTAATAAAACCTTAACAATTACACATTTTTGCTACGGTTTTGTTATTTTGCGAGATAAAACTTAAAACAAATATGAAGCTGTATCCCATTGAAGCTGGAAACTTTAAATTAGACGGTGGAGCTATGTTTGGTGTGGTCCCAAAATCCTTATGGCAACGAACCAATCCTGCAGATGCTTATAATATGATTGATATAGCTGCGCGTTGCCTACTGATTGAAGATGGCGATCGACTCATTCTAGTAGATACTGGCATGGGAAACAAGCAAAGCGATAAGTTTTATGGCTACTATTACCTTTGGGGCAATGACTCGATTGAAAAATCACTGAAAAAATACGGTTTTCACAAAGATGACATCACAGATGTATTTATGACACATTTGCATTTTGATCATTGTGGCGGAAGCATTCAGTGGAATAAAGAGCGAACTGGATATGAGCCTGCGTTTAAAAATGCACGTTTTTGGAGCAATGAAAACCATTGGCAATGGGCAACACAACCCAATCGTCGTGAAAAAGCGTCTTTTTTAAAGGAAAACATCATTCCGATGGAAGAAAGTGGGCACCTCAACTTTATCGCACAACCTAAAGTAGATATTTTAGAAAATTCAGCATTGGGCTTTGATGTATTTTTTGCCAATGGACACACAGAAAAACAAATGATTCCTATGATTCAATACAACGGAAAAACCATTTGTTTTATGGCCGATTTATTGCCAACTGCAGGACATTTACCTATTCCATTTGTCATGGGCTACGATACTAGACCTTTGTTAACTTTAGATGAAAAAGAAAAATTTCTCAACCTAGCGGCAGATCACAATTACTATCTCTTTTTAGAACACGATGCTCACAACGAAATCATCACGGTAAAGCATACAGAAAAAGGAGTACGACTCAACGAAGTTTTTACCTGTAACGATATACTTTAAACACACTTTATATATAAAATAACTTAGAATAATGAAAATACTAAAACCCACAATTTTTGCTGCGTCTCTACTCGTGTTAGCGGCTTGTAATACGACAGCGCCCATTTTATCAACTCCCATTGCAAACATTGATGCCACACCTTTAAAAGAGCGTGCGCTTACCAAAGACGAAATGAAGTCATGGAGCCATAAAGATTTGGTTACCGATACCATTCCAGGTATGAGTGTTGACAAAGCCTATGCAGAAATCATCAAAGGAAGAAAAGGAAAGAAAGTAATTGTAGCCGTTTTAGATTCCGGAATTGATATTGATCATGAAGATTTAAACGATGTCATTTGGACCAATTCGAAAGAAGTACCAAATAATGGAAAAGACGATGACAAAAACGGATTTATAGATGATGTTCACGGTTGGAACTTTTTGGGCGATTCATACAATGAAAGTTTAGAAAAAACGCGTATTGTAAAAAGAGGGAAAAGTCATCCTGATTTAGAAAAAGCAAAAGCGGAAATGGAAGAAGATTACAACAGAAATTCTGAAAGCAAAACACGAATAGAGCAAATCTATACACGTGTAAAAGACGCCAATGCAGCTTTTAAAGCATACTTTAAGAAAGATGCATATACGATAGAAGAGGTCAACAAAATTGAATCTCCAGACGAAACCATGTCACAACATATTTTTATTGCAAAACGTATTTTGGGGAATGGACGATTTGAAAGCTTAGATGAAGTTGAAGGAGAAATCAAAGATAACATTACGTCAATAACAGAGAGCTTAAACTACAATTTGAATGTAGATTTTAATGGTCGTGCTGTTGTGGGAGACGATCCATATGATATTACGGATACTGATTATGGAAACGGAAATGTAAAGCATTCTGTAAAAACAGAATCACACGGAACACACGTTGCAGGAATTATTGCTGCCGAACGTGATAACGGAATCGGAATGAATGGTGTGGCAAATAATGTAGAAATTATGGCGGTACGTATGGTGCCAAATGGTGATGAGTATGACAAAGATGTTGCCTTAGGAATTCGGTATGCAGTTGACAACGGCGCGCAAGTAATCAATGCAAGTTTTGGTAAATATTTTTCTCAAAATAACGAATGGGTTCGTGATGCTATCGCTTACGCGGGAAAAAACAATGTGTTAATTGTAAAAGCAGCAGGAAACGAAAATGTAGATTTAGATACCAAAGCTGTATTTCCAAACGATCAAACACCTACAGGAACTGAAGTTTCAGATACATTTTTAACTGTTGGATCGCTTCAAAACAAATATGGTTCACAAATGGTGTCTGGGTTTTCTAATTACGGACAAAATAATGTAGACGTTTTTGCACCAGGATCAAGCATTTATTCAACATTTCCAGAAAATGAATACAAATCTATTGGCGGAACTTCTATGGCGGCGCCAGGTGTAGCAGGAATTGCAGCATTGATCATGTCTCAATATCCTAAACTTACGGCTGCACAAGTAAAGAAAATTATCATGCAATCGGGTTTACCTATTAATAGAGACGTTGTTGTAGATCAACAAAAAGATGCGATGCCATTTTCGCAAGGATCTAAATCAGGAAAAATCGCAAATGCATACAACGCACTTATTTTAGCTGATAAAGTAAGCAGAGGAAAAGTAAAGTTGTAATCGCACATAAAAAATCTAAAAAGAAATAGATGAAAATTTTAAGTAAACTAAATATACTTTTAGCCTTAACGTTTATAGCCTGCAAACCGCAACAAGCTGCTATGAACGGAAGCAAAAGTGCCTCAACAGCATCTACGTATTGGCAACAAAAAGTCAACTACGAGATGGAGATTGATATGAATGTTGACAACTATCAATATACAGGAACGCAAAAATTAGTCTACACAAACAATTCGCCTGATGTACTAGATAAAGTATATTATCATTTGTACTTTAATGCCTTTCAACCAGGAAGTGAAATGGACGTGCGTTCCAGAACTATTGCCGATCCTGATAGAAGAGTTGGCGATCGCATTAGCAAGTTATCAGATTCAGAAATTGGTTTTTTACGTGTAAACTCATTAACACAAGATGGAAAAAAACTGTCGTACACTACAGAAGGTACTATTTTAGAAGTAACCTTAGCAAAACCTATAAAGCCAGGAGCTTCCACTACATTCGATATGAATTTTAAAGGACAAGTTCCTGTACAAATTCGTCGTTCTGGTAGGAATAACAGTGAAGGTGTTGCATTGTCCATGACGCAATGGTATCCAAAAATGGCTGAGTACGATTTTGAAGGTTGGCATACGCCACCATATATTGGAAGAGAGTTTCATGGTGTTTGGGGTGATTTTGATGTAAAAATTACGATTGATAAAACCTATGTTTTAGGTGGAACAGGATACTTACAAAATCCAAACAAAATTGGCTATGGTTATGAAACAGGAACCGTAAAAAGACCTGCTGGAGATAAACTTACTTGGCATTTTAAAGCGCCTAATGTGCACGATTTTACTTGGGCTGCCGATCCTGAATATGTGCATGATACGTATGAAGGTGCTAATGGAGTAACTCTTCACTTTTTGTACAAAAATGATCCAGCAATCAA
>CAZHSA010000138.1:0-9343 GCA_964535135.1 uncultured Kordia sp. | reverse complement strand
TGTGCTGTGCCGTGATACAAACTTTTGTTTCAAAAGTGTCTTGGTGTTTTAAAAATTCCTTTACCAATGGTGCCATTTTAATAGCTTCTGGTCGTGTACCAAATACAATTAGGTTTTTTTTCATCAGTTTGTTTTTGTTCTTTGTTTACTTTATTGTTGTTACGGCTATAATCTTTCGGTTACCATGTGTTTTGGCAAGAAATTTTTCGCGTCAAAAATAATACATCCTGCTTTAAAAAAGGGAGTTACATCAATTTTATTGAAACTTTTATGTGCAACTGCCAATATCATCGCTCTGGTGTCTTTTGAAATGGTTGATACCAAGTCAATATTGTATTCCTTTTTTACTTCAGCGGCATTTACATTATCGTCAAACACCTCAACTTCAATCCCGTATTCCGTGAGTTCATGTACAATATCAATGACACGCGTGTTTCTAATGTCTGGGCAATTTTCTTTAAACGTAATTCCCAATATAGTCACTTTTGCGCCTTTGATAAGCTTTCCTTGCTGTATCATGAGTTTTACAACGCGTTCTGCGATGTATTTGCCCATGTTATCGTTTATTTTTCTTCCTGCTAAAATTACTTGCGGAATGTATCCAACACTTTTTGCCTTGTGTGTTAGGTAATACGGATCAACACCAATGCAATGTCCGCCCACCAAACCTGGCGTAAACGGCAAAAAATTCCATTTGGTTCCTGCAGCTTCTAACACTTCGTGTGTATCAATGCCTAGTTTTCCAAAGATTAATGCCAATTCGTTGACAAACGCAATGTTGATATCACGCTGCGAATTTTCAATCACTTTGGCGGCTTCTGCTACTTTTATAGACGATGCTTTGTACGTTCCTACAGTAATAATGCTTTTGTACAACTTGTCAATAGTTTCTGCCATTTCAGGCGTGCTTCCCGAGGTAACTTTGACAATATTGCTGACTCTGTGTTTTTTATCGCCCGGATTGATTCTTTCTGGAGAATATCCGCAGAAAAAATCTGTATTAAATACCAATCCGCTTTGTGCTTCTAAAATAGGTACACACACTTCTTCCGTACATCCAGGAAATACAGTAGATTCATAAATAACAATATCGTTTTTACTCAATACTGAACCTACTAAGTTGGAAGCAGCTTCTAGTGGAGTTAAGTCTGGAAATTTATGTTCTGTAATTGGTGTCGGAACCGTGACGATGTATATATTCGCTTTCGCGAGATCGGACGCTTTGCTTGTATATTGTAAGGTAGCTGCTTCTTGCAGTTCTTCTTTGCTGACTTCAAGTGTGTAATCGTTTCCTTGTTGCAATTCTTGAATACGCGCTTCATTGATATCAAATCCGATGACTTGATAGCCTTTTTTACTGAATTCAACCGCTAATGGCAATCCAACATATCCTAAACCTATTATGGAAAGTACTTTATTTGTCATTTGCTTCCGCTTGATTTTTAAAAAAGTCATACGTAATTGCCAAACCGTCGCGCACTGTATATTTTGGAGTGTATCCTAAAATTCGCTTTGCTTTGGAGATATCGGCCAACGAATCGCGTACATCGCCAATTCTGCTTTCTCCGTGCGTTGCTTCAACAGTACTTTGTGTAATGTTTTTGATGTTATTCCACAAATCGTTTACGCTGATGCGATCGCCTACAGCTACATTGATGACTTCATGCTGTGTAATTTCAGCAAATAATGCTTTGATGTTTGCCTGCACTACATTTTCGACAAAAGTAAAGTCTCTCGTTTGATTTCCGTCACCGTTAATGGTTACGTTTGTGTTATGTATTCCTGCATTGAAAAACAATGGAATGACGGCTGCGTATGCTCCTTTTACATTTTGTTTTGGTCCAAAAACGTTAAAATAACGCAATCCGACTGTGTGAAAGTCAAAATGTGTAGAAAAATTATCTGCGTACAATTCGTTTACATATTTGGTAATAGCATACGGAGATAAGGGTTTCCCGATAATTTCTTCTTGTTTTGGCAATGCTTTACTATCGCCATACGTACTTGAAGAAGCTGCATATATCATACGTTTTACACCAGCATCACGCGAAGCGACTAACATGTTTAAGAAGCCTGTAATGTTTACCTCGTTTGATGAGATAGGATCGTTAAACGAACGCGGCACGGAACCTAGCGCTGCTTGGTGCAATACAAAGTCTATTCCGTCTACGGCAGTTTTACACATTTCTAAATCACGAATGTCTCCCAATATAAATTCAAAATTTGGGTGTGACTCAAATTCCTCTATATTGTGTTTAAAGCCTGTGGCTAAGTTATCTAATACACGTACTTTTTTGGCATTGTGTTTTAATAAATACGCTACCAAATTAGCGCCAATAAATCCTGCGCCACCAGTAATTAAAAAACTATGTGTGTTTAGGTGTTTTGGGTAATATGTTTCTTGATACATGTTGCTATTATTCGCTGCAAAACTAGCTATAAATTTTAATTCTAGGAAATAAATGAGTTTTAAGGGGAAATACCCTTTACAGAAAGGGTTTTATCCCCTTTTATTTTATCCTATTTTTCGAACAAGAAACCACGGATTTAGTAGATTTTCTTTGTTGTATTTTAGGGGTTTATTGGTTTCTAAGGAATATACTTCGAGTCCAACAGCATTACAAATGGCGTGACCTGCGGCTGTATCCCATTCCATTGTGGGCGCGTATCGCGGATAGTAAGACGCTTGTCCTTCTGCCATTAAGCAGAATTTTAACGAGCTTCCTGCCATGATCAAATTGACTTCTTTTCCTTCCGTTTCAAGCGTGTCAATAAGGTCTAATACTTTTTGATTGGTGTAGGAATGACTAGAGGTTAAGGTAATTTCGTCACTTTCGTCTGCTGCAAAAATTTGTGTCGCGTTTTTGAGCATTTCATGCGTTATGGAGTGTTCGTCTAGTTCAAGCTTGTAGGCTTTTTGTTCTGCCGTAATGGCAAAGTATACTGATTTTACCGCAGGAATGTAAATAACACCTAATAACGCAACTCCGTCTTCTACAAGTGCAATGTTTACGGTAAATTCCCCATTTCGTTTTATAAATTCTTTGGTGCCGTCAAGCGGATCTACAATCCAACATTTTTTCCAATCTTGGCGAATGTCGTAATGTGCGTGTTCTCCTTCTTCACTTAATACAGGAATATGTGTGCTTTTTAGAGCTTCTTCAATATATGTGTTTGCTTTTTTATCCGCAATGGTTACAGGCGAATCGTCTGATTTGATTTCAACGGCAACAATCTGATTTTCGTAAATATCCATGATAATTCCGCCTGCATGGACCGCAGTTTCGATGGCATTGTATAGATATTCGTGTATCAAATTAGTGTTGATTTTTCATAAGATTGCGCAGACTTTCTTGCCAAGAAATGGTTTCGATAATACTGCGTACTTTGGTTTTGTCTAATACGCTATTTTTAGGTCGCGCTGCTTTTGTTTTGTAACTATCTACAGGTTTTAATAAAGGTTGATCGGCTTCCGCCAGATGCATATTTTGAATGATTTCTTTGGTAAAATCGTACCAAGTTGCTGCGCCATCATTGCTAAAGTGATAGATTCCGTAGTGTGTGTTTTCTGTGTGGATGATTTTTACAATCAATTCCGCTAAATCGTTGGCATTTGTGGGCGTTCCTGTTTGTTCCGTAGTAATGGTTAGGTTTGCCTTTTCTTTTGCTTTTTGCACTATGGTTTTGTAGAAATTCTTTCCAAATTCAGCATATAACCAAGACGTACGGATGATGAAGTATTTTTCAAAAATTGCTTGAATGTTTTGTTCGCCTTTTAATTTAGACGCACCATAGACACTAATCGGATTTGTAGCATCGGTTTCTACATATGGTGTTGTTTTAGTGCCATCAAATACATAATCTGTAGAGATATGAATCATTGTTACACGGTGTTTGGCACATGCTTTCGCTAGCTCTTTAGCAGCTTCTGCATTTACCATATATGCTTTTTCTTCTTCACTTTCGGCAAGTTCCACATTGGTATATGCAGCACAATTTACACAGTAATCAAATTGATGATGGCCAAAGAATGCTTCCACCTTTTTTGTGTCGGTAATGTCCAATTCCTTCACGGAAGCAAAGTGAAAATCAATTTCTTGGTGATGCGGTTGTATCTTTTGAATACATTGTCCTAATTGCCCATTAGCGCCTGTCACTAAGACCTTTTTCATAACGATCTTAAGTTTGGCAACAGTTTGTCTTTGTCCGAAAGTATGATTTCATCTTCAGAAAGCATCCAATCAATAGCAATGTCTGGATCGTTATAGATAATCCCTGATTCTGCTTCTTTGTTGTAGAAGTTATCACATTTGTACGCAAAGATTGTATCGTTTTTCAACGCAGCAAAACCATGTAAAAATCCTCTTGGCACAAAGAGTTGTTTGTTATTTTCTGCATTGAGAATGATGGAAAAGTGTTGTCCATAAGTTTCAGAATCTGGACGAATGTCAACAGCTACATCTAATACTTCACCACGAATTACACGAACTAATTTCGCCTGTGCATGTTCACCTTTTTGAAAGTGCAGTCCGCGCAGTACGCCTTTTTGAGAGATGGATTGATTGTCTTGAACAAAATGAACCTTTACCGGAAATTTTTGTTCGTTATAACTTTCCATAAAACTTCCTCTAGCGTCTCCAAATACTTGAGGTTCTAGGACAAAACAGCCTGCTAATGGTGTATGTGTAATGTTCAAGACGTTGTTTTATTGAATTTCTAATAGATGTTTTCCGTATCCACTTTTTAATAGTGGTGTTGCCAATGTATCCAATTGCTCTTTGCTAATGAATCCCATTCGATATGCAGCTTCTTCAATGGCTCCAATTTTGAGTCCTTGACGTTCTTCAATGACTTGTACAAATTGTGATGCTTGCATGAGTGAATTGAATGTTCCTGTATCTAACCAAGCGGTTCCTCTGTCGAGAATGCTCACGCTTAGTTTTCCTTTTTCTAAGTATACACGATTTACATCGGTAATTTCGAGTTCGCCACGACCACTTGGCTGAATGTTTTTAGCAATTTCTACGACTTCATTGTCATAGAAATAAATACCTGGCACCGCATAGTTTGATTTTGGCTGTGCTGGTTTTTCTTCGATAGAAATTGCATTGCCATTGTCATCAAATTCTACGACTCCATAACGTTCAGGATCGTGTACGTGATACGCGTAAATGATACCACCTTGTGGATCGTTATTGGCTTGTAATAAATCTGCCAATCCGGATCCGTAAAATATATTATCGCCCAAAATTAGCGCCACTTTATCATCGCCGATAAATGTTTCTCCAATAATGAATGCTTCTGCCAATCCGTTAGGGTTTTCTTGTATTTCATAGTGAAATTCGCAACCAAATTTTTTCCCATCACCCAAAAGTTTTTTGAATAAAGGTAAATCTTGTGGTGTGGAAATGATGAGTATTTCACGAATTCCAGCACTGATAAGTGTGGACACAGGATAATAGATCATCGGTTTGTCATACACAGGCATCAATTGCTTGCTTACGGCTAACGTAAGTGGATGTAAGCGTGTTCCTGAGCCACCGGCTAATACTATTCCTTTCATTGTTTATGCTATTATTTTGATTCGTATTTGTGTAAATACCATTCAATCGTTTTTAAAATGCCCGATTCAAAGTTTTCTGCGGCTTTCCAACCGAGTTCATTTTCTATTTTGCTGGCATCAATCGCATAGCGAAAATCGTGTCCTGGTCTGTCTGTTACAAAACTGATTTGCGCTTTGTACGATGCTTCTTTTGGACGTAATTTGTCTAACAATTCGCAAATCGTATTGGCAATGTACATATTTGTGCGTTCGTTTCGTCCGCCAATATTGTAGGTTTCGCCAGCTTTTCCTGTTTGGTATACGAGATGAATTCCTTTGCAATGATCTAACACGTATAACCAATCGCGAATATTCATTCCGTCACCATAGATAGGAATGTTTTCACCTGTAACGGCTTTACGAATGATGGTTGGAATCAACTTTTCATCGTGTTGTTTGGGTCCGTAATTGTTAGAACAATTGGTAGTTACTACATTCATTCCATACGTGTGAAAGTAACTGCGCACTATAAAATCGGACGATGCTTTGGAGGCACTGTACGGACTGTTTGGCGCGTACGAAGTGTCTTCCGTAAACAAACCTGTTTCGCCCAATGTTCCATACACCTCATCTGTGGAGATGTGATGAAAACGGCAATCTTCATACCCAGCTTTTACTTGGTTTGGACCATCCATCCAATGTTTTTTGGCAACATCTAATAGATTAAATGTTCCAAAGATATTCGTTTGTATAAACGCATCAGGATTTTTGATAGAGTTGTCTACATGCGATTCGGCTGCAAAGTGAATGACAGCTTTAAAATCGTGTGTTTCAAACAATTTCTCAATCAAGCTTCGATCACAAATATCACCTTCAACAAAATGATAGTTTGCATGGTTGCTGATTTCCTCCAAGTTTGCCAAATTGCCAGCATACGTAAGTTTGTCAATATTTACTACTGTTGCGTCTTGGTGTTGCTCCAAGAAATACGGAATATAGTTTGCACCTATAAATCCTGCTCCTCCAGTAATAAGTATGGCATTTTTAGACATTCAATCGTTTGTTTTCAGCGTAAGTGTTTAAGTATTTGTTTAATTCTCTTAGTAAGATAAACATCAATAATAGAGATACTGTAATCATTGGAATTCTGTACAGATATCTGTCATAGAAATTTCTAATTCTTGCACCAGGAGAGAAATCACTCAATACATTGATGGTTTCACTTTCCATTTCTTTCTGTCGGTTGATTTCAAGAATTCTGTTAGAGATTTTCTCATTTACAGCAAGTAATTCTAGTTCTTTTGTTTTTTTCTCGTTATTGGCTGCCAATTGAATGTAGGTATTCGAAGCTTTCGATGTGCTTTCTTTTGGCTCTTGCAATAATAAATCTTTGTACACTTCGCTTAATGTATCTATTCGAATCAATTGCTTTTCGAGTGCTTTTACAGATTTTTCAAGATTTTCAAGATTGATTTCTTTTTGTCTTTTGATATGATAGTTCTCTACATTGTTTTTGACAACTGGTTCTTGTAATGTAGGAATGATTTCTTTTTCAGTAGAATACACAGAAATTTGATGCACACCAAAATCTAATGGACTAGTATTTTTCTTGTATTTTTCAAAATCAATTTCATTCATGACAAATGTGGTATCGGCTGTTTTCATGAATTCATTGTATGCTTTCAATAAACCATTATCCGTTACATCTGGATCAATACTAAATCCGCGTAAGCTACCTGCTTCATCTTTCGTAATATTAAAAACTGTAGCAAGCTTTAAACTATCACCTTCTTCTACAAGACCATTATAATATTTTATGTTTGAGTAAAGTTGACGTGTACTTCCGTAGTTTGTTTTTACATACATGCTAGATCCAAATACGGCTTCTTTTCTTGAATCAATAAACCATCCGATAACGATACTTAAAAACCCTACAATTACAAATTTTATAATGTGTACTCTAACGATGATTAGCGCTCTTATTAATAAGTCTAATAAGAATAATAGAATATTTTGTATAAATAGAAAAAACCTGCTAAAAGCACTTCCT
This sequence comes from uncultured Kordia sp., assembly GCA_964535135.1. GTDB lineage: Bacteria > Bacteroidota > Bacteroidia > Flavobacteriales > Flavobacteriaceae > Kordia. The sequence continues at coordinate 1,751 of CAZHSA010000138.1, read as the reverse complement.
ATCATTCTAAACAGCTCTTTTAAGTCTATTTCATTACCTGCTGGTTTTTGTGGTTGATCAGGCAACACGTTTGGGCTATTTTCACTCATTTTCTTGTTATTAGTTGTTAAATAGTTGTTCTAATATTTTTCTTGTAATTAAATATGTCGGTTTTACTCCTGTGGTTCCTAATCCACCAGAAGCCAATGTGCTTCCCGTTTCTAACGGATTATCGGAAGCATAGTATGCATATCGTACTTTTACATTTTCTGAAATACTTCTTCGTATTTTAGAAGCCGATTGAATGGCTTTTTGATAATGTGCTCCTTCCATTTCGAGTCCAATGACATTCCATGTGGAATCGTGGAAGAATTTTAAAATATCTTTGTTTTGCAACGAAGTTCCTAATACGGTAATCATAGAACCTTCAAATACTTGCAATCCGTGACCTTCTAAGTCTTCTTTTTTCAATTCGTTTTTAAAAGGATAGTTGTCCGCAGTTCCTTCAAAAATATGTGCCGACGGAATCATGATGTCTCCTTTTCCTCCTTCTAAAATGCCCGCTTTTCCCATAATAGAAAGCGATGCTACATTCAAATATTCTTTTTGAGTTTTGTCTGCACTTGTGTACGGTTTTAAAAACTCATCAATGGTTTCATACGCTTGTTCGCCAAACGCATAATCCATCACAAATAATACTGGTTTCTCGTCATCAGTAGTTGCACAGCAAGTATACGATGTTTTACTGAAATCAATTTTAGCAGTATCAAATATTTGTACGTTGATGTTTGTGCCTGATTCATCTTTTATGTAAATCATTCCTTTTTTCAACGCTTCTTTTTCTACTTTAGTACGAAGCGCATTGCTTTCTGAAGCACTTAAGGCTTCAAATATATCAAATTCGTCTGTAGTATTGAGTTGTTTTTGCAACAGTTTTGGTGCAAATATAGAATTCATGACACTGTGCATATTGGCACTAATGATGTGAATTGGTCTGTGTAATAGCTGGTGATTTTTGAGGACTTTTTTAATATTGTTTGCCCAAATTTCACCATGAATGTGATGTCCTAACCGTTCGCGCAATACAGGACTAAACGTAATGGTTCTTTTTTGACTTATCGTGCATTCTTTAATGGCTAATTTTCCTAACCAATATATAATGTTTAGAAAACGCTCTGGATTTTCTTTGGTAGAAAAGGTTTGATGCGCGTCTAAAATTTCTTCAAAAGTTCTTCCTAAAATATTCGCCGTGTGCGTAATAGCGACTTCACGTTCAGCCAAACTTAACTTTTTCTTTTTGCCGACAGCTTGTGCTAATTTTTCCCAATCGCGTGTAGTTTCTCCATCTTCATTTAAAAGTACACGATCACAAATTTTGTGCGATTCGATAAATAAAAACGTCAAATGTGTTAAGATATCATAGATTTCAGAACGACCACGCGTGATCTCAATATTCATCTGTTCCTCATCTATTCGGTAACAATTTCTACGTCTTTTTGGTGGAATGATGACTTTAAAATGTGAATTTTTAAATCCTTCATCCGATGTCAAATTGATAAAGCGACACTCTTCAATACCAATTGGCAAACGATCAATTACGTACAGTAAACCATTGATTTCCGCCTTTTTATCTGCAACAGAACCATAAATTTCTGGACGTAACAACAACAACGATTCACGCAGTGTTTCTCCAGAAACGCCCATTGGTTTGTAAAAGCCACGATTAAATAAATGTCTCATGGTAATATACAAACGTTCAATAGCTCCTGATG